>NZ_JAJIRR010000010.1:0-202657 GCF_025717595.1 Kinneretia sp. DJ1R-11 | reverse complement strand
GTGTGGTTGGGGATTTCGGGTTATTGGACAACCTCGTTAGGCATCACATGACCCAACTTTCACGACGCCAAGTCGCTCACTCTCTTTGCCAGCTGTCGATAGCTATGGCGGCGAACCTTTCACTCGCTCCGCCGGCACGGGCAAAGAGTTCCTCGTCAGTTCAGGTTGGTAGCGCTTCAATCGCTCTGCCGATACCAGCCGGCTACTCCGATCCGACTGCGCGAGCCCCAAAACTGAAGTCTCTGCTTGAGAGCTCTACGATTGCGCAGAAGAAGTTCCTAGCCGGCTTTGTGAGCACAGACGACGTAGAGGCCGAGGCCTCTGGTCGCGATCCCAATCTGCGCCTGTACTTTGTTGCTCAGACGCTCCGAGCTGCTGAGCTTATGACTACTTCCTCAGCAGCATTCGAAAATACGAAGAAAATCATTAGAGACCAGTTCCAGACTCTGGCTCCCCTTACAGGTCCAGCGTTATCAGAGCTTGTTGAACGACTTACTTCTGCCGCTGGCCAAACTGTGGCGCACACGAAAGTGGCACCTGTCGGCATCTTTGACGAAACCCCTGCTTCGATAAGCGTGACCGCGATCAATACAAGTGTCGTGAGTTCTGGTGCAGCGACCATTACAGACTCAACAATCGTTTCGGCAACAACGGCACTCGTGCGTGGCAAGTACATCTACCTTCAAGTTTGCAGCGATCTCGCGGCTGCAAAGGATGTGCTCGAAAACCAAGATGCATCGCGTGCGTGGACGCGCGCGATCCTGGTAGCCAATCAGTGACCGGCGCATCTACGGCCCACCTGAGTGCAAGCCCTCCACAACAGTGATTCCTAACCCATCGTTCAAGCGGAGCGCCAACGGCAGGGCGCCAGGCCCGGTCTGGCGGTACGCGGTACATTTTCGCCACGCCGGGCCTGGCGCCCTGCCGCTGGCTCCCGCTTAGCTCGAACGTTGGGGCTCACAATTCATCGCGCCATGACTCAACGAGTTTCCATCACCCGAGCCGATCTTGAAGAGCGCCGCGATCTGCTTCTTGCGTCCGCTGAGCAGACGCAATTTCAAATCGCGGAACTTGCTGGTGTTGAAGACCCGGTTCGGTTTCTGTTTCGGCTCAAATTCGAGGAGGTCGGTTGTGATCCGTTGAATTGCTCCCGGCCACTGAATCTCATTGAGCAACTGCACCAAACGTTCACCTATCTCGCTACCTTCAACGGCGCAGAGTTTTTGTTCGAGCGTCACCCCGAAGTGAAACGGCTGGTTTTGAACCTCGGTACTTCCGGCGGCTCCGACATAGAAACCACGGAAGGGGAAGGTATTGCTGCCGAAGTATTTGCGGCCGTAACGCCCCGGAACAATGGCAAATTGGCCGCCGACATCGAGAAGGTCTCGAAGTCCTCCGCGAAGTATCGCTATGTCCTCTTCATGAGCCCCGAGCACGGGGCGGGTCCATATAGGGGCAGGTTAAAAGCGCCAGGGGTAGTCGTTTGGTCACTTGGTTCTTCGCTGTGAGCCCCAACCCTGCAATGCCCCAGACCTTGCGTACAAAGCCGCGCAAAGCTGGTGATTTTTAACGTTACCCCGCACCTCATGGAACACGGCGCCCAAGTCAAGTTCGACGACATTTTGTCCGGCTATGGGTGGGTTTGTGCCTCATCGGATGGAGCCAACTCTGCCTTCGTGTCTCGTGCCACAGGCTTGGTGCATTGGGCGTCCAGCGACACCGAGATGGACGACGAACTGCCGGAGGACATCGAGAACAGCAGCGCCTATGTTGATATCCCTCACAAATTCGATCTCAATCTCGGCAGGGATCTTGCTCTGGCTTTCACAGAAGAACGGCTGAGCGATTCAATTCGCACTGTCCAGGGCTTCTTTCGGCAGCGTGGCGCTTACAGCAGATTCAAGGACCTGCTACAGCACAAAGGCCTGCTGCAGGCCTGGTACGACTACGAGGCCAGCAAGACCGAAGTTGCGTTGCGAGAATGGTGCGCCGAGCAGGGAATTGCAGTAGCCCCGGACTCCAGCAGCAGTGCGGGCTGAGCATGCCGCCAAAGGGACTCCTGCGGGCTGCGCGCTCCAGACGGCCCTCTTTTCAAGCCTTGAGCCCGACCTCTCTATCCAACAACATTCACGGACCATCGATGAAATTCACTGCAACGTTCACAGTTCTGGCTGGCCTGCTGCTGGCACCAGCGGCACTTGCGCAAGACGCCGCTCAGGTCGACCAGGCAACGACGGTCGCAAGGAAGTGGGTCGCGCTGATTGATGCAGCCAACTACTCTGCCAGCTGGGAGCAGTCGGCTGCTGAATTCCAGGCTGCTGTCTCAAAGCCGGCATGGGAAGCCGCAGCACAGGCTGTCCGTGCACCATTGGGCGCAGTCATAACACGCAAATTGCTGGGCGCTCAATACACCCATTCCATTCCTGGCGCGCCGGCAGGCGAGTACGTGGTGATTCAGTTCGAAAGCAGCTTCGAGAAGAAGGCCGGAGCGATTGAGACCGTGACGCCCATGAAAGGCAAGGACGGCACTTGGCGAGTTTCTGGCTACTTCGTCAGATAGCGGCTTAGCCACTCACGCGAGCGGACGGGCGCTCGCTCGATGCGCTCGGCTCCCTGAGCATGTTCAGAGCTCCGCGCAGCCCGCTGATGCTGCTTGCATTGTTTCTGCGCTTCCTGCACAGGAATCAGTTCCGACTTCCAGATTTTCGGCTCGGCCTCATCAAGCGCGTGAACCTGGAGAACACGCGAGGCCCATTTGGCCGCCGCTCAGCTCAACTTCTCTGAGGCGTCCTCTTGCAAGCAGCAGTGGATTGCTGAGGTCGGCGGCCGGCAGTCTTTGCGCACAAACACTGTTTGCCCGAAGATGACAAGCCCAGCGTTTTCAGTCGCGTGGGCCGCCCGCCTGCGGCGCCCGCCCACGTTCAAATGGGTCCGCATCAAACCACCTGGCAACATGAACTCTCACAAAGTCATAGGTACCACATCGATCCAAGATCGGCACCGCGCGACATGCCATTGCGGCAGCGTGGTGCTCGAACTGGAACTGCCGGACGGTGTCGAGAACCCGCGGCGTTGCAACTGTTCCATGTGCAGCAGACGAGGCGCGGTCACTGCATCCATTCCCATCGAACGGCTCCATGTCATTCAGGGCGAGGAATTCCTGAGCCGGTACCAATTCAACACCTTGACCGCCCAGCACTACTTCTGCAGAGCTTGCGGCATCTACACGCACCATCAGCGTCGGTCGGATCCAAGCGCTTACGGATACAACGTGGCTTGCCTTGAAGGCGTGGATGTTTTTGTGCTCGGGCCTGTTCCGACGTCCGATGGGAGACATCACATCTGCGATAGAGGTGACCAGGATGCGACCTAGCCCCAGAGAAGCCATGCCCGTCGTGGAATGTGAAGTCCCCTCCTCCAGCGTCCTGGAACGCCGAGTGATTGACGCCGCTTACTTTCGCGACGCCTACCGCGTTCCCTTGCGCCAAGAGCAGGCCGGCATGGCCGAGATCTTTTTTGCCATCTTTGGGCAGCTTCCAAGATGGCTGAAGTATTCCCTGATCGTCAGGAACCGCATCGCCACCTTCTGTGGGCTCGAGGCGCCCACGAGGTCGGAGATCATGAATCCAGAGATCAAGAGCAGCTACGTCGTGGGCGAGAAGATCGGCGTGTGGCCCATCTTCGCGCTCACCCCCAACGAACTCGTCGCCGGACGCAACAACAAGCACCTGGATTTCAGGCTGTCGGTGCTGAAGGAAGTCAGGGGCGAACACAGCAGCGTCGTCGTCTCGACCATTTGCACGGTGCACAAGCGCTTCGGCAAGGTCTACCTGTTCTTCATCGTTCCATTCCATCGCTGGGGCGTGCAGCAACTGCTGTCGCGTGCGCTCATCGGAGGGCGGCTGTGAAGGGTGTGCGGGGTGACAGATTGGCCCCGTGACAACAGGCACTTGGCGCTACGATTCCCGTCTTCCTTTATTTTCAACAAGGAATATCGCCAATGAAAGACGACGAGCCCATACAGGTCGGACAACTCAGCATTCGCTACTTGGTTGACGGGTCCTCAAGCGGAAAACCCGGCCTGTTCGAGCTGGGCGTACCGCCCGGCGCTCGCGTGCCGCCTCCCCACAGCCACGACAACAACGATGAGTACATCTATGTGCTCGAAGGCGTCTTGCGCTATCGGGTGGGAGAGGAAGTTCGGGAGCTTCATCCAGGCCAGGCGATGGTCAGCCCCCGAGGGAAAGTTCATGCCTTCTCGAATCCTGGAACGGTGTATGCGAAGGCGCTCGTCACGCAATATCCAGATCTCGGGCCGCAATACTTCCGAGACATCGCGCAGATTTTGGGGGCCTCAGGCCCGCCCAATCCAGCCCTCATCGCGCAAGCCATGACTCGGTACGGGCTCGTCCCTGAAGCGCCCTCTGGCGCCTAAGCAGTCACACACGCAGACTGCAGACAGACGCCATCCGTCGCACAGCCCCAACAGCAGAGTCGAAGTCCATGGATGCCCAAGAACGCAACGCTCTGATCCTGACCTTGAAGGCTCGATTTGTGCAGAACCCTCAGCGGCACGAGGGCCTCATCTGGGACATGGTTCAGGCGAAGATCGACCGTGAAGCAAAGTCACTCCAGGCCTTGGCTGGCATGGAGGCCACTGGCGGCGAACCGGATGTGATTGGCTACGACCCTGAGTCCGGGTGCTATGTGTTCTGTGATTGTTCCGCGGAAAGCCCCAAGGGGCGCAGAAGCCTCTGCTACGACCAGAAGGCACTGAACTCACGCAAAGAGAACAAGCCCAGCAGCAGCGCGGTCGAAGCGGCTGCAGCGCTCGGCGTCGAATTGCTGACGGAAACGCAGTATCGGGATTTGCAGAAGCTGGGAGCCTTCGACCTCAAGACCTCCAGCTGGGTGGCGACGCCAGCCGATGTGCGTGCGCTCGGCGGCGCGCTCTTCTGCGATCGACGCTACGGCACCGTGTTCGTGTATCACAACGGGGCGGAGTCGTATTACGCGGCACGAGGATTCCGCGGCTTGCTGCGCGTGTGAGCATGGGGCTGGCGTATCGTCGCAAGCTCTTGTTGCGCCCTCAAGCTGCCAAGACCATGAGGTGCCGGGACTGCGCCCACAATACCAACCGAACGGTTTCGCCGTCTTTGTGATTGACCCGTGCGGACACGCTATCGAGGCGGTCTGCCATGGCTGTCGCGCTCGACTCCACTTGAAACTTGCCCCAACGATGAGCCTCCACGCCAGCCCCGACACACAGATCCGACCGTATAGCGCAGCGGACCAAAAAGCGTGTCTCGAGATCTTCCGCAGCAACCTGCCTCGCTACTTCGACCCCTCGGAACTGCCCGAGTTTGAAGCCTTCCTCGAGAAGCCCAGCGGCGAGTATGTCGTCATGGCCCTGGGCGCCCAACTGGTGGCCTGTGGCGGCTGCTATGTTCGCGAGGGCGTCGGCCGGCTCAGCTGGGGCATGGTGGCGCGTGAGCATCACGGCAGCGCCCTTGGAACTCAGCTGCTGGTTTGGCGCATAGATCGACTGTTCCTGCGAGCTGAAATTTCCGAGATCGCCATCGACACCAGCCAACACACGGCCGGCTTCTTTGCTCGCCACGGATTCTGCACGACCGCGCATGTCATTGATGGATTTGGAGCCGGGATCGACCAGGTGTCCATGTCGCTGCAACGCAGCGCGTACGAGTCGGCGCGCGCCAGCGCCTCGCCTGCAGCGACCTCAGCCGCCGCGACCCAGGGCGGCTTTGGGGTCTGATCCTTGACGTTCAGACCACCAGCCATCCAGCGCGTAGGCCTCGGGGCACAATGAAGCGCGCCTCAGCGGGACTGCCAGAACCCACCTGATTTCAGGCTGCCCCCGCGTCTTCGCGCCCAAGCGGCACACTCCGTCAAAGCCTTGCGTTTCTCCATCCACATGCTCGCTACCCTGCTTCCTATCGCGCTCTTGCACTGGGCCGTCCTCTTGGTTCCCGGTTTCAACTTCATCCTGATTGGGCAGCTGGCGGCCGGTGATACCCGGGCCAAGGCACTTGCTGCCGTGGCCGGCATGACCAGCGCCACCCTGGCTTGGGCGCTTCTTGCGGTCATGGGCGTCGGCGTCATCTTTGCGGCACACCCGGCACTGCGCCAAGTGGCGCAGCTCGCAGGCGGTCTCTACCTGCTGCAACTGGCCTACAAGCTCTGGGGTTCCCGCCATCAGCCGCGCGCTGAAGGCGAGCGGCTTCTCTCACATGCCGGCGCATTCCGTGCCGGCTTCATGACCAGCATCTTGAACCCCAAGATCGCCCTCTTCTACGGCAGCGTCTTCGCCACGGCCATGCCGGCGCAGCCCTCGCTGATGCTGTCCGCCGCAGCCGTCTTGCTGGTGTTCGCCAACTCGGTGGCCTGGCACAGCTCGCTGGCACTCGCGCTGTCCCAGCCCGTGATTCAGCGCGCCTACCTTCGCAATTTCCGGCGCCTGAATCAACTCTCTTCCCTGGTGGTCAGCGCCTTTGGCCTGCGCCTGCTGCTCAGCACCGCGCAGGAGTTCCGCTCACGCGTCGGCTAGCCCAAACTGCTCGCCACTTCTTGATAGCGCTGCAGCGCCAATTCGCTCGCGGCACGCACGGAAGCAGCCACCGCCGCGGTGTTCTGCTGGGCTCTCGCCTCATGGGCGCCTTGCGTCGGATGCTGGGCCGCATAGGCTTGGCGCTCGGGCTCGGTGACCTTGCCGTCGCGGTTGGCATCCTCTTTCTCAAAGCTGCTCGATGAGGAACTGCTGGAGGTGCCACTCGATGCACTCGCAGCGGCGGGCTTCGCAGCGCCAGGCCCTCCGTGTCCGCCGGGCGGCGGGCCCTGCGCACGCCCGCCTGCAGGGCTGCGGCCTGCAGCGGCGGCAGCGTCCTTGGCATCATCGCCATCGCCATCTGCAGGCCGCGCACCCGCCGGGCCTTGCGACAAGGCTTGCTTGAACTCGCTTTGACTGAGCTGGCCATTGCCGTCGACATCGGCTTGGCTGAGAGACTGCGCGATGTCTTGCTGCAGCCGGGCAGAGGCTGCGGCATCGGCCTTGCGTGCGCCTTCTGGCGATATCTTCACCAAATAGGCGGCGGCATCGGCGGCCGTCACGGAGCCCTTGCCCTCGGCGTCGATCTGTTTGAAGACGTCCTCAGCCTTGGGCGGGCGCGGTGGCGCCACGGCACGGGTGCTGGCCGTGGAGGAGCTTGCAATGGACATGGCGCTGGCGATCATGACGGTGAACCTCGCTGCTTGAATGAACCGAGTGACGGCCGACAGGACCCTTGCTTGCTTGACTGCTTCAGAGGCGTCGGCGCCTTGACAACTGTTTGTCGGCGCCACCGGGCTCGAACTTGGCCTTCTTTACCTTGCGCCCTGTGTAAAGAATTGATCCAAATCACGCCTGCCATCGCCGGCCCATCCTTGCCTTGTCTTGCTCTTTGTTTGGCAAACTTCGGGGGCCACCAGTGACGACCCGGTCCGCCGCGGCCCCATCCATTCAGCACGGAGCCCCGCCCACCATGTCCAAGTACCTGATCTCCTTCCCCAGCGCCGCCATGGTCGTGCCGGAGGGCGAGTTGCCGGCGGTCAGCCGAGACGCCCATGCGGTGATCGCCGCGGCCAAGGCGGCCGGGGTCTATGTGTTCGGCGGCGGCATCGACGAAGCCGTGCCGCCACGGCTGGTGATGGCCGATGGGTCCGTCAGCGAAGGCGGCTACCCCTGGGCTCCTGCGCTGAATGGCGGCTTCACCGTGCTGGAACTGGCCTCGCGCGAGGATGCCATCGCCTGGGCTGCTCGCCTGGCCCAAGCCTGCCGCTGCGCCCAGGAGTTGCGCGTATTCATGTTCGAGCCGGAGTCCTGAAGCCAATGCGAGGGGCAAACCTCGGGGTCCAAGCCCCGCTTGCTTCACGCAAAGAAGCCGCTTGACCCGATAACTCTACATATGTAGAGTTATCACATGATTCGTACACGCGCTCCTTCCCAGCAGGCCTTGGCCGTGCTCTTGGTCCTGGCCGACGCAGGTGATGATTGGAGTCACGGCTATGACATTGCAGCTCAGGCCGGCATCAAGTCCGGCACTTTGTATCCGCTGCTGATGCGGTTGGAGGCCCAGGGGCAGTTGGAAGCGGTGTGGCAGGAATCGCCCACGCCCGGCCGCCCGCCCCGCCACGCCTATCGGCTGACCGAGTCGGGCCGCGCCTGGCTGGCTGGCATGGGCGATATGCTGGACCAGGCGCGGGAACGGCGCGCTGCCGCCGGCCTCCAAGTCGGCTGGTCCGGCGCGACATCGTCCTCCTCATGAGGCTCAAGCGGACTCAGGCATGGCGCTTCGCGCCAGCACATGCCTTGATGCGCGCTTGCCTTGCGCTCATGCCTCGCGCCCACGCCGATTGGGCACGAGCCATGCACGTGGAACTGGCGGAAATCGAATCCGCCCGCGCGGCTTGGAGCTTTGCTCTCGGTTGCCTGATCTTGGCCCTGAAGCTGAGCCTGGCTGAGGCCCTTCCACAAGCCTGGCGGCGGGTGGCATATGCAGGCGGACCCACCGCCCGCCACGGCGCCGCCTGCGCCAGCGCGGCCGTACTGGCAGGCAGCGTGTTCATGGCCTGGGCGGGCGCACCCAAGGCCTGGCCCTGGATGAACTGCGTGTCGCTGGTCTTCGCGCTGGCCAGCCTGGCTCTGCTGCCCCGGCAGCGCCTGCAATCGGACGCAAGCCTGCGCGCCAGCCTCTGCCTGTGGATGGGCACGGCCTTGTTGGTCAGCACAGCCTTGGAGCCCACAGCGGGTCTGAGCGGGCGCTGGCTTCGCTTGGGCCCGGTGGCGGTGCAGCCCACATGGCTGCTGCTTCCCAGCCTCTTCCTGCTGTCGCAGCGCTTACCGGGCGCGGCCAGCGCTGCGATGCAGCGTCGGACAGGCCTGGGACTGCTGCTCGCCATGGCGGGCCTGACAGCCCAAATGGAAATGTGCTGGCTGCTGCTGCTGGGCTGCCTTTTGCTGCTGCGCAGCGCAAGCCAGCAGAGCGGCCCAGGGCAAACCTTGCTGGCCTGCCTGGCTTTGCTGTGCGCAGGCGTGGCAAGCCAATCCTGGCAAGCGCCACCGGCCCAGGCCTTTGTGGACCAGGTGCTGCTGCAAGCCTGGGCAGAGGGCTCGGGTCTCGCGCTGAGCTGGTTGGTCCCCGCCACCCTGTTGTTGCTATGGCCGGCCTGGCGTCAAGGCCAGGCAGGTGAACATGGCCTGCTGTGGGCCGGGATCCTTCTGCTGAGCCTGCCCGGCTGGCTGCCGACACCACTGCTGGGCATGGGCGGCAGCGCAATACTTGGTTATGTGCTCAGCTTGGCCGCGGTACCGGAGTCAGGGACCCGCCTCGACGTGCATCGCAGATCGGCTTCGGCGGCGGCACCGCCACCGGAACCGCCACGGCGCCGCCGTCTGCGGCTTGCCTTGCCCAAGCTCCGAGCGCGCTAGCCTTTCTTCAAGCTGAACTCGGGCCAAGCCCTCACGGGGTCTGGCCGAGCCGCTGCATGGGCACACCACTTCCGACTGCCGAACCGCCCTTGCCGCTTCATCTTCCTCGTCGTCAACTCAGAGGTCGTTCCGCCCATGAAATCGAGCCACCGCAAACTCTGCGCCCTTGCTTTGTGCCTGCTGCTTGGCGGCGCTTGCTTCATCTGGACCCACTGGCTGCAGCCCTTGGGTGAGCAAGCCGTGAGCTTCAGGCCCGCACAGCAGACCTGCGGGCAACAAGGCCGATTGCGCTATTGCATCAACCGGGACGCCGGCGGAGTGAATGGTGATTGGGTCTATCACCTGCATGGCCGCAAGCTGGACGAGCGCAGTTGGAACGATCCGTCCTACCTGACCGCCATGATCCAAAGCGCTTGGCAGCAGATGGGACAGCGCCCACCCACGGTGGTGACCCTTTCCTACGGACCGGTCTGGCTGCTCACGCCCAAAGGGAAAGCAGAATTCAGCGGCTTGCTGGACGAGATCGGGCCGGATATGGAGGCCATCGAAGCCCGCCATGGCCGCCCGGCGCAGCGTTTGCTGCTGGGAGAGTCCATGGGCGGGCTCAATGCCTTGATCCTGGGGCTGAGCCAGCCCGAGCGCTTTGCCAAGCTGGCCGCCTTGTGCCCCGGTGTCTATGTAGATTCACCGTTTGCATCCTTCGGCCAGTTGAAAGCTGCGGTCGAACGCACGGGCGCTGACCCCAAAATCAGCTTCGGCGTGCTGCGACTGGCGCGCCAGCATGTGGCCGACCCGGCGGAGTGGCAGCGGGTGTCGCCTTTGTCCTTGATCGAGCGGCCCCTTCCCGCGTCAAGCCACCGGCCGCAGCTCTACGTTTCCAATGGCTTGTACGACCGCTACGGCAATTTCGAAGGCAGCCAGCGCTTGGTCGAGCGCGCCCGCGCCCTTGACTGGCAAACCCAGTGGCACCCGATTTACGGAGGCCACTGCGCCAGCGACATTGACTCCTTGGCGCGCTTTCTGCTCCCGGGCTGAAGCGCCGACACGCACATGACATGGCCAGAGGGGGTCAAGCCCGCTTCAAACTCCCCTGCCCCGCGCCCCAGTGGCGCAACTTATGGCCTGCGATGGCGTAGAACAAGATGATCAGATAGCAAGGCAGCATCACCCAGTAAGCACTTTGCGGGCCGCCGGCATCGGCGAGTCGGCCGTAGACCATGGGCAACAGGGCGCCGCCGGCGATGCCCATGATGAGCAGGGCCGAACCGCTGGCGGTGTGGCGGCCGAGGTCTTGCAGGGCCAAGGGCCAGACGGCCGGCCAGACCAGGGCATTGGCCAGGCCCAGAGCGGCCAGGCAGAACACGGTGTTGGGCACGGCCGGCACACCGGCCCAGCCGAGCAGCAGCTGCGAGATGCCGCTGTCCTGGCTGGAGCTCAGGGCCACGGCGGCAGACAGCAGCACGCCCAGCACGGCCGAAGCCTGCAGCGCGGTCTTCTGCGAAAGCAGGCGCGGGATCAAGAGCACACCGGCCAGATAGCCGAGCACCATGCCGCCCATGGTGTAGCTGGTCAGCACGGCATAGTTCGCCACGCCCAGCTGCTGGCCGTAGAGGCCGATGGTGTCGCCGGCGATCACCTCCACGCCCACATAGACGAACAGGCTCAGCGCGCCCAGCACCACCTGGGGAAAGCGGAAGACCTCGCCGATGCGCACCGGGGCGTTGTCGCCCGCGTCATCCAGATCGGGCTCGGCCAGGGAAGAGAAATGGATGACGCCGGTAAAGACCAGCAGCACCCCGGCCATGACCAGATAAGGCGTGATCAAGCGCGAGGCCAGCTCGGCGCGGGCCAGGGCGCGCGCCGCGGGCTCCAACGCGGCCAGGTCGACGGCGGCCTTTTGGTCAAAGCCGGACAGAATCAAGGCCGAGAACACCAGGGGCACGACGATGCCGGCGCCCTTGTTGAACAAGCCCATGATGCTGATGCGCATGGCCGCACTCTCACGCGCACCGATGCAGACGATGTAGGGGTTGATGGCCGTCTGCATCAGCGTCATGCCCGAGGCCAGAGTGAACAGGGCCAGCAGGAAGAGGCCGTAATGCCCGACCTTGGCGGCCGGAATGAAGAGCAAGGCTCCCAAAGCCATGACCGCCAAGCTCAGCGTCATGCCGCGCTTGTAGCCGCTGCGCGCCAAGATGGCGGCCGAGGGCAGCGCCATCACGGTGTAGGCGATGTAGAAGGCAAAGGTGACCCAGAGCGCTTGGAAGTTGTTGAGCTCACACACCACCTTGAGAAAGGGGATCAAGGAGCCATTCAGCCAAGTGACGAAGCCGAGGATGAAGAACATCAGGCCGATGAAGATCATGGCCAGGACCACGCCTCCTTTCGAGCCGGAACGGAGTTCGGAAGCTTTGTTCATGAGAGAGCGTACCCACAAGGAGCAAGAAATGACCGGCCGTCCATCTGGCGAACAGCATCGATACACACAACAGGCCGCCCTGCAAGAAAGGCGGCCTGTCGGACCGCAAGAGCGGGCCGAGTCGCCGCCCGCTGAATGATCAGCGGCCGGGCGCCTGGCATGCGCTGCGGCGGTCTGGGGCGTCAGAACTTGGCGCGCAGGCCGATGGTGTAACGCGGGCCGTTCTCGTACACGCCGACCGGGATGCCATCGGTGGTGTTGATGCGATTGACCGCGTTGTTCAGGTTCACGGCTGAGCCGTACACCGTGATCTTGTCGGTCAAATCGTAGCCGAGGGTGGCGTCCAGCTGGCCATAGGCGCTGGTCTGGTCCTGGCCGCCCATGTCCAGGCCACCGAAGTAGGCGGAGCGGTAGTTGTAGGACAAGCGGGCGTTCAGGCCGTTCTTTTCATAGAACACGCTGGCATTGAACTGATGCTTGGAATTGCCCACCACACCCAGGCGAGGCTGGCCGGCCACCGAGCCAGCCTTGGCATCGGAGTAGGTGTAGTTCACCACCGTGCCGAAGCCCGTCTTGCCGAAAGGCTGCTGCCATTGCACTTCGACGCCGTTGATCGTGGCGCCGTTGTCGGCATTGTTCGGGCGGGTCACGGAGCGCACGACACCGCCGATGGTTTCGGGCAAGGTGGTGTCGTAGACGAAGGTGTCGAGGCGCTTGGTGAACAAGGTGGCCGACAACATCGAGGCTTCGGCGAAGTACCACTCGGCGCCAATTTCAGCCTGGTTGGCGTGGTAGGGCTTCAGATTGGGATTGCCGGCCGAAGCGGAGCTGGTTGTGCCGCTCAGCTCGGTGCTGGCGCTCAGATTGCTGAAGGTGTTGCGTGCCATCACGCGCGACAGCGCGCCCCGGATCAGCCACTCCTTGTTCAGCTCGTACACCGCGTTGAGGTTGGGCAGGACATCGGTGTAGCTGCGGGTGGTGCTGACCACCGACCAGCCGGCCGCGTCATTGCCCTGGTTGGCCTCCGAAGTCTGCCGGGTCTTGACCAGGCGCACGCCGAAGTCTCCGCGCCACTGATTGGCGGCGAAATCCGCCTTCACATACGTTGCGGTGATCTTTTCCTTGATCTTGTAGTACTCGCCCTTGGCCTCGCCGCCCTTCATGCCCTTGTCGAACATGGCGAAGCCCTTGCTGACGGCCAGACCGTCATCGACCCAGGCGTACTGGGTCAGGGAGCCCGAGGTGGCGGCGGCCTGGCTGAGCAGAGGCGAGGCGCCAGTGGACAGATCGGCGAGGGTCAGGACTTGCCAACCGGTGCCGCCGGGGCCGTTGGTCAAGATGGTGCGGTGGTTCTGCACCGTGTTGTCACGCAGCTTCAGGCCGACCTTGACATCGGTGATGAAGGAGCCGTTGAGATCGAAGGTCAGGTCACCTTGCGCATAGTTCTCGGTGCTCTCCATCTTGCGAATCCAGTCGCGCGTGCCCATCAGCGTCAGTGCCTTGGGGTCGAGCGGGCTCATGCCGATGTACTTGACGTTGTACTGGTCCTTGGCCAAGTCGATTTGTGTCTGGCCCTTGCCTTCGAACCAGAAGTTGCGATCGTGCTTGCTGCCGCCGGAGCCAGAGGTCGTGCCGACCTGGCCATGGGCGTGCCAGTTGTCGGCGTTGTACGTGCCTTCCAGGTCCAGGACCTTGGATTTGATGTAGGCCTCGCGATAAATGGGCTCAAAGGACACGCCGCCGTCCAGCGTGCCGCCGACCAGGGCTTTGGTACCGTCGCTGGTGGTGATGAACTTCGGGTCGGTCACGGCGATCTTGCCGGCCTTGGCCACACCGCCTGCCTGCCACAGGTAGTTCTGGTTGTTGTTGTTCATGCTCATGTCTGAATTCATGTAATTCAGAACGATGTCCGTGGCCTGGTTGGGGCGGAACTGCAGAGCCAGGTTGCCGGTGGTGCGTTCGCGGTCTTGGCGGAAGATGGCCGAGCCACCGCCCCAGGAGGCGTACGCTGGGGTCGACACGCCCTTTTGGTCGACGATGTCGTACTTGGCCGCTTCGGTGAAGTTCTCCAGGCCATCACGACGCATGGTGCGCTTTTGCTGGCTGATGGCCAGCAGCACGCCAAAGGTCTTGTCCTCGCTCTTCCAGTTGACGAGGCCGGCCAGTTGCGGGTCCGTGGCCTTGGGCAGTTTGCTGTACGTGGCTTCGACGGAGCCCACGGCGCTGAACTGGTTCTTGAAGTCCAGCGGCTTGCGTGTCTTGACGTTCACCAGGCCGCCGATGCTGCCTTCGTCCAGGTCGGCGGAAGGGCTCTTGAACACGTCCAGGCTGCCGACGATTTCAGACGGCAGGATGTCGTAGTTGAAGCCGCGGCTCTGCGAGTCGTTCTTCCACCAGTAGGCAGAGGCCACCGCCTGGCCATTCAACTGGGTCATGTTGAGGTTCTTGTCGGTGCCGCGCACGAAGATGTCACGGCCTTCACCCCAGCTCCGGTCCACCGAGATGCCGGGCACGCGCTGCAGCGAATCGGCCACGTTCTTGTCGGGGAACTTGCCCACGTCTTCGGCTGAGATCGAATCGACGATGCTGGAGTTCTCGCGCTTCTCGACCAGGTTCTTGTTCAGGGTGGCGCGAATGCCGCGGACCTCGACCTTGTCGAGTTCATTGGTCTTGGCCGGCTCGTCGGCCGCATGGGCTGCGTGCAGGGCCAGCGAGCCGATGACGGCGCTGATCAGTTGGGGCAGAACTTTTTTCTGGAACGACAGGGGCTGGTTCATGGAACAGGTCTCCGAGAGTTTTTTGCGTCTTGCTTGATGAGGGGTCCGCTGCCACAGCGCAGGCAGCAAGCCGGGCAGGCCCATGCTTCGACCTCGGCAATTTAGCGGCAGGCAGCGGCGCCAGATCAGCACGTTGCGTTTTGCAGGACTTCATTGCATCGGTCTTACAAAGCAGGGGCTGATGCAAGACGGAAGCGCGGGGATACCCGCAGTTTGAAGGGCGGGAAGCGGCACATTGCTGGAATTCAAATGCAACCACAGAGGCATGGAGGCACAGAGCTAAAACCAATTCAGCTTTGTATTTCTCTGTGCCTCTGCGCCTCTGTGGTTGCCTTTTGTATTCGGCTGCTTTGTGCCGAAACCGGCAAGCCAAACCCTGAGCTTCCCCACCTGCCATAAAAAGAGGGCGGCGCCTCGCGACACCGCCCTTCCCGATTGAGCTTCAAAGGCTCAGAGCTGCGGCGCAGGCACGATGGTGGCGCTGCAGTCGCCGAAGCCAATGCGGCGGGCGCCGCCGGCCAGGCTGCTGGTTTCGGCATAGCCGCGCAGGCTGATGCTGTCACCGTCTTGCAAGAAGGTGCGTGTCTCGCCATTGGGCAGGGTCAGGGCTTGCTTGCCGCCCAGCGAGAGCTCCAGCAGCGAGCCGCCTTCAACCGCCTCGGGGCCAGACTGGGTGCCCGTGCCCATCAAGTCGCCAGGCTGCAGATTGCAGCCATTGCTGGCGTGGTGGGTCAGCATCTGAGCCAAGGTCCAGTAGGCGTGCTTGAAGTTGGAGCGCATCAGGCGAGTGGCGGGCTGGCCGGCGGCACGCATCTTCTCGGTTTGGATCCAAACTTCAAGTTCGATCGCATAGCCACCTTCGCTGCGGTTGCGCGGCGAATCGATGTAGGCCAGCGGTTGCGGATCTTCGGCCGGGTGCGAGAACGGCACGCGGAAAGGTTCCAGCGCCTCCATGGTGACGATCCAAGGCGAGATGGTGGTGGCGAAGTTCTTGGCCAGGAAGGGGCCGAGCGGCTGGTACTCCCAGGCCTGCACATCGCGGGCCGACCAGTCGTTGAGCAGGGTCACGCCGAACAGATGCTCGTCGGCCTGCTCCATCGGAATCGGGGTGCCCAACTCATTGCCGCTGGCCACGAAGACGCCCAGCTCCAGCTCATAGTCCAGGCGCTTGCACGCGGCCAGCACCGGCACTTCGGCGTCGGGGCTTTTCAGCTGGCCCAGCGGGCGGCGCACCGTGCCGCCGCTGACGCCGATGGACGAGCTGCGGCCGTGGTAGCCGATCGGCACCCACTTGTAATTGGGCAGCAGCGGGTTGTCCGGGCGGAACAGCTTGCCCACCGTGGTGGCGTGGTGGATGCCGGTGTAGAAGTCGGTGTAGTCGCCGATGCGGCAAGGCACGGCCATCTGCGCCTCGGCCTGGGCCAGCAGGCAGGCGCGCAGAGCGGCCTCTTGCTTGGAGCCGGCCAGCAACGCATCGAACAAGGCATGGCGCAGCTCCAGGCGCGCCGCCGAGGGCTGAGCCATGAAGGCGTTCAGATTGCCATCGGCCAGAGGCTGCAGCAGCACCTGCACGCTGCTGCTCCATTTGCCGGCAGCGGCGGCCAGGCGCAGATCGAGGATCTGGTCACCGATGGCCACGCCGACGCGGGCGCTCTCATTGCTGCCGGCGCGACGGAACAAGCCGTAGGGCAGGTTCTGGATGGGAAAGTCGGTGTCGGCCGCGTTGGCGCTGTCCACCCAGGACTGGGCGCTGGGGCTGTGGGTGTGGTCGATCAAGCTCATGGGATTCTCAAACTATCGGTCAATATTGCTGAAGTCGATTCAGGCGCTGAAGCGGTCTTGCAAGCCGCTCCAGCACTGGGCATAACGGGTTTCCAGCGCGCCACCGTTCATGGCGAACTCGGTGGGCAGCAAGCGCCAGCGGGTCTCGAACATGAAGGCCAGGGTGTGGTCCAACTTGTGCGGCGCCAAGTCCACGCTGCTGGCCTTGGCAAAAGCTTCGGTGTCCGGGCCGTGCGGCACATAGGCATTGTGCAGGCTGGAGCCGCCGGGCTTGAAGCCCTCGGGCTTGGCGTCGTACTGGCCCAGCACCAGGCCCATGAACTCGCTCATCACATTGCGGTGGTACCAGGGCGGGCGGAAAGTGTCTTCGGCCACCATCCAGCGCGGCGGGAAGATCACGAAGTCCACATTGGCCCAGCCGGCGGTGTCGCTGGGCGAGGTCAGCACGGTGAAGATGCTCGGGTCCGGGTGGTCGAAGCTGATCGAGCCGATGGTCATGAAATGCGCGGTATCGTACTTGTAGGGCGTCAGATTGCCATGCCAGGCCACCACATTGAAGGGCGTGTGCCCCTGCTCGGCGCGCCAGAGCTTGCCGCCAAACTTCTTGATGATTTCGTAGGCGCCGGCCTCGGTTTCGAAATGCGCCACCGGAGCCAGGAAGTCGCGTGGATTGGCCAGGCCGTTGGAGCCGATCGGGCCCAGCTCCGGCAGGCGGAAGGGCGCGCCGTAGTTCTCGCAGATGTAACCGCGCGAGGGGCCATCCACCGCCACCTTGAAGGCCAGGCCGCGCGGAATCAGCGCAATCTCGCCCGGCTTCACGTCCAGGCGGCCGAGCTCGGTGGCGATGCGCAGGGCGCCCTGCTGCGGCACGATCAGCAGCTCGCCGTCGGCGTTGACGAAGGCGCTGCGCTCCATCGAGGCATTGGCCAGGTAAATGTGCGCGGCCATGCCCAGTTGCGCATCGGGGTCGCCGTTGACGACCAGGGTGCGCAGGCCGGCAACGAAATCGCTGCGAGCCTCGGGGATGGCGGTCGGCGCCCAGCGCAGCGGGTCCGGCGGAGCGGCCTGGCCCTCAGCCGCGCCGGTCTTAAGGAAGGCATGGCTCAGGGGCTGATAACTGCCCACCACGACGGAGGGCTGGCGGCGGTACATCCAGGTGCGCAGGTTCTCGGCACGCGGCGCGGTGAAGGCCGCGCCCGAAAGCAGCTCGGCATAGAGGCCATGGGCCACTTGCTGTGGGCTGTTGCGGCCCACCGGCAGGCTGCCGGCCACGGCCTCGGTGACATGCTGGTTGCCGAAACCGGCTTGGTAGTTCAGGGTTTCACTCATGGTGCGGGATCGTTGGAATTCAAAGTCGATGTTTCAGGTTCGCGGGCCAGGTCGATCGCCTCGCGCAGCAGCGCGCTGTCGCCGATCTGGTTGGCCAGGATCAAGCTCAGCTTGGCCAGAAAGCGCTGGGCCTGGCCCTCGTCCAGATCTCTCTGAGCGGCGATCAGGTGCTCGTAAAAACCGTCGGGGTCTTGGAGATTGGGTTGGCGTTTCAGAGTCCCGATGGATGCAGCGGGTACCGCAATCGATGCAGGCGCGGGGCTGCGCGCCAAGGCGCAGTCCAGGGCCAGAGCCACAGCCGCCGCATCGAAGTCGCGCCAGCGTGCCGCCACCACCTGGTCGGGGCGGATCAGGTAGACGCTGCCGGGCCGGGCGTCCAGTCGAGCGGCCAGCAGGCCCTCAGCGTCGATCAAGTCTTCGCCCACCACGAGCGCATGACACTCAGCCGGCAGCACGGTCGCGGCCACCGCGCCGAAGCTCAAGAGCACAAAGCCCGCCCCCGCACGATACAGCTCTCGCAGCAGCCAGCTGGCCTGGCCGGCGCGGTTCACCGGCGCATCGGGCACGGGCTCACCGGGGGCCGGGCCGGACTCGAAAGCGCCTGGCACATCGGCCGTGTTCAGCGGTGAATCGCGGTAGGCCGTGGGCATGGACAGGCGGCCGCTGTTGACCAGCGGACGGGCCAGAGGTTCGCGCCGGGCCAGCTCCAGCACGGCATTGCGCAACTGCAGCGAGGTGGCCGTCTTGGGGGTGATGAAATCGGTCGAGCGGGTGGACTGGCGCAGGTTGTCGTCGGCGGCGGCGGCGCGCTCGAGGTGGTAGCTTTCCAGCAAAGCTTCGGGCGCACGGCCTTGCAGCACGGCCGCCAGCTTCCAGGCCAGGTTGTCGGCGTCCTGCACGCCGCTGTTGGCGCCGCGTGCTCCGAAAGGCGAGACCTGGTGCGCGGCATCGCCGGCGAAAAGCACGCGGCCATGGCGGAAGCGGTCGATGCGGCGGCAGGCGAACTGGTAGACCGAGACCCACTCCAGCTCAAACGGCAGCTCCGGGCCCAGCATGGCACGGACCAGGCGCTGCACGTTCTCCGGCTGGCGTGCCTGCTCGGGGTCGGCCTGCCAGCCGAGCTGGAAATCGATGCGCCAGATGTCGCGACTCTGGCGGTGCAGCAGCACCGATTGGCCGGGGTGGAACGGTGGGTCGAACCAGAAGCGCCGCTCGGTCGGTAAGCCCAGGGCCTCGGGGATGTGCACATCGGCGATCAGGAAACGGTCCTGGAAGGCCTTGCCGCTGAACTCCGCGCCCACCATGCGGCGGACATCGCTGCTGGCGCCGTCACAGGCCAACAGCCAATCGGCGAGCAGCTCGAACTCCCCCTCAGGCGATTCGATGCGCAGGCGCAGCGGGCCGCCCTCCTCGCCAACGTCGTCGGCCAGCGCCAGCAGCTTGTGCTTCCAGCGCAGATCGATCAGCGGCTCGGCCATGCAGGCGGCCACCAGTCGCTCTTCCAGGTGGTACTGCTGCAGATTGATCATGGCCGGCTGCTCATGGCCGGCTTGGGGCAGCAAGTCGAACTCGTAAGCCAGGCCCTCGCCATGGAAGACCCGGCCCAGGCGCCAGCTCACGCCTTGATCCACCAGATCCTTCGCCAGGCCCAGACGCGACCAGATTTCCAGCGTGCGCTTGGCATAGCAGACCGCACGCGAGCCGATGCTGACGCTGTTGTTGTCGTCCAGCAGCACGACGGCCAAGCCGCGCGCCGCGCAATCAAGCGCCAGGCTCAGCCCGACCGGCCCGGCACCGACGATCACCACCGGGCAGCGCACCGCCTCGCCGGTGGCGCGCCAGTGCAACTGGTCGGCGCTGATGCGCGCCTCGTACTGCGGGTAGACGTAACGGTGATTCATGGCGGCAGGATCAGCACATCCATCAAACGTTCTCGAGTGCCTTCCACATGGCCACATCGCGTTCGGCCGTCCAGATGCGCGGGTCGGCGTGGCCACTGGCCTCGTCGTAAGCCCGGGTCACATCGAAGGGCATGCAATGGGCAAAGATCACCCAGTGGCCGTAGCGCTCAGCCAAGCGGGCATAGGTCTCGCGGTAGACCGCGTTGAGATCCAGGCCCGCGGCAGCGCCCGCCTTGACGCTCTCGTAGAGCTCGCTGACAAAGGCGCGCGTGCCGTTCAGGCCGGCCTGCACTTGCTCGGGCGTTTGCAGCGCGGCGCCGCGGCCGGGCACCAGCTTGGCGGGCTTGAGCGCAGCCAGGCGGTCGAGGGTGGCGGGCCAATCCTGGAAATAAGCGTCGCCGGCATAGGGCGTGGCATCGAACTCGACCAGATCGCCCGAGAACAGCACCCGGTCCTGCGGCAGCCAGACCACCGTGTCGCCCTTGGTGTGGCCACGGCCCA
The DNA here is from genome assembly GCF_025717595.1 of Kinneretia sp. DJ1R-11. Lineage (NCBI taxonomy): Bacteria > Pseudomonadati > Pseudomonadota > Betaproteobacteria > Burkholderiales > Sphaerotilaceae > Roseateles > Kinneretia sp. DJ1R-11. The sequence continues at coordinate 182,464 of NZ_JAJIRR010000010.1, read as the reverse complement.
GCTGCAGGATCTGCACTTCCAGCTTGCCCAGCCAGAGCGTCATCTTGCCGGTGAAGGTCAGGGTCGGCCAGGTCAGGCCCAGCGGCACCGACTCCACGGCATTGAAGAGGCGCGGGAAGCGACCGATCTCGCTGGCCTTGTCTTGCTCGCCGCGCTCGACGATGAGGTCGTAGGTGTCCTGGCTGGCAATGACCTGCTCGCAGCCCTCGGCCCGGTAGGCGCTGGCGCCGAGCACCCGCACCGCGTGGTAGTGGCTGAGCAGCACGTACTTGATGGGCTTGTCCGTCACCTCGCGGATGCGGCGGATCACGTCTTGCGCCATTACCGGCGTGGCCTGGGTGTCGATCACCATGACCGCGTCGTCGCCGATGACGATGCCGGTGTTCGGATCGCCCTCCGCCGTGTAGGCGTAGGCATGCGGCGACAGCTGGTCAAAACTGACCTTCTTGACCTCCAGATCGGCTTGCGAAGCGAAAGTCTTGGGGCTCGTCGGGGTCGGGTTGCTCATGGCAAAGCTCTCGGTGAGGGGCAATCGCGGGCGCCGGAACAGCACAAAGCGGCAGGGCTCGATTTAACCAAAGTCAAATGAGTTTGTCTATATTTAACAAATTCATCCAACACGAATACCGCGAAATGGTCGGCTGGAATCGGCACGAAGCGGAAATTCAATTGCAACCACAGAGGCACGGAGGCACAGAGTAAAAACCAATTCGGCTTTGTATTTCTCTGTGCCTCTGTGCCTCCGTGGTTGCCTTTTGCATTCGGCTGCTTTGTGCCGATTGCAGCCTCCGGGCGAGCCAGCGCAGTCGCAAGGTCGCTTGAATCGAGTCGCCCTCGCCAGCGCTTCGGTTCTAATCTGCAGCCATGGCCCAACTTCCAGACACTGCTGACGCAAGCAACGCCACCGACGCCAGCCCCGAGCGCAGCCCGCGCGGGATCCAGAGCATCGAGGTCGGCGGCCAGTTGCTGACCGCCCTGGCCCACCATGGCCGCCCACTGGCCCTGAAAGACCTGGCCCGTGAGGCCGAGATGGCGCCCGCCAAAGCCCACCCTTATCTGGTCAGTTTCATCAAGCTGGGCTTGGTCGAGCAGGAAGCGCTCAGCGGCCGCTACGGCCTGGGGCCGCTGGCCCTGCAACTGGGCCTGATCAGCCTGCAGCAATACGACCCTGTGCGCCTGGCCACACCGCGCATTGAGGAGCTGGCCCAGAACCTGGGCCTGACCGTGGCCATCGCCGTCTGGGGAAACCGCGGCCCCACCATCGTGCGCGTGGCTGAGGCACCCAGCCCGGTGCATATCAGCATGCGCCATGGCACGGTGATGAGCTTGCGCGGCACGGCCTCGGGCCGGCTGTTCGCGGCCCATCTGCCCGAGGCCACGATTCAGGCGGCCCTAGACCTTGAACCCGACCGCCTGAGCGCCCCTGAGCTACAGCCCTTGCAAGAGACGCAAGCACAGATCCGCGCGGCCGGCCTGGCCAGCGCCGAGGACGGTGTGGTCGCCGGCGTCAGCGCCCTGGCCGCGCCGGTCTTCGATGACCAGGGTCGCATGGTGCTGAGCCTGACCGCCATCGGCCCCAGCCGCGGCTTCAGCTTGGCGGCCAGCGGCCTGCCCGCGCGCAGCCTCAAGCGCGCAGCCGAGGAAGTCTCCAGCCAACTGGGTTGGCGGCCGCGGCCACCGCCATGACGCCAAGCCAGCCGACCTCCGCGCTAACTCCGCATCACTAGTTTTCTATGAGGCAGGTATGAACCCAGCGCAGCACATCCCGATTTCTGCAACGCACTTTGGCGAACTGGACGGGTCCGACTGCCCGGGTTGCCAAGGCGAAGAGCGCCTCGGATTCGAGTTCAGCTACGCATTCCAGCCCATCGTCGACCTGCGCGACGGCAGCATCTACGCCCACGAGGCCCTGGTTCGCGGCCCCCAGGGGGAATCAGCGGCAAGCGTGCTGGCCTTGATCAACGACGACAACCGCTACCGATTCGACCAGGCCTGCCGTGTCAAGGCCATCAAGGACGCCGTGAGCCTGGGCCTGGCCACCTTGGCCGACACGCGGCTGTCGATCAACTTCCTGCCCAATGCGGTCTATCGCCCGGAGGCCTGCATACGCACCACCCTGGCGGCGGCGAGCCACCATGGCCTGCCGCTGGAGCGCATCATTTTCGAAACCACCGAAGGCGAACGCGTCGGCGACGGCCGCTGGTACGCCGAGGTGATGACCGAATACCGCCGCATCGGCTTTCTCAATGCAATTGACGACTTTGGCGCCGGCTATGCCGGCCTGGCCTTGCTGGCCGACTTCCAGCCGGATCTGATCAAGCTGGACATGGGCTTGCTGCGCGACATCGACAGCCATGGCCCGCGCCAGCTGATCATCCAGGCCGTGCTGGGCCTGTGCCGTGAAATGGGAATCCAAGTCATCGCCGAAGGCGTGGAGACCCGCGCCGAGCGCGACTGGCTGTGGCGCCAAGGCGCGCATCTGATGCAAGGCTATCTATTCGCTCGGCCGGCCTTCCAGAGCCTGGTGGCGGCCGAGCAGATCGAAGCGCTCAAGCGCTGAAACGCTGTTGGCGGGCGGAGCGCCCCTCAGTTGCGCAGCTTGAGCAGCAGCGCCGCTTCTTCGGCCGGGCCATAAAAGTACGGGAAGAGCGTGCGGCTGGCGGCGCCCAACTCGGCAGCCCGGCCGCCCCAGTTGGCGATCCGCTCACGCCCATGAACGAGGTTCAGCACCATCAGCACGGCCGGCGCCTGCACGCGTGGGTTCAGCTGCACCTCGGAGCGCTGCTCAAAGCCCAGCATGCGCTTGTAGAAGGGCACATGACGCGGGTTGACCTCGATCACCAGCAGCTCGCAGCCGGCCAGCCGGTGCGCATGGAGAAAAGCCAGGTGGAAGAGCCGGGCCAGCAAGGACTTGTTGTCGCTGACGTCGTGATCCAGCGCCAGGCGGCCGAATTCGCACAGGCTCAGGCCGCTGGCGCGCAGCGCTGCCAACTCTGCTGGGAACAAGGCATCGGCTGCCAAGCCCTGGGCTCCATCGAAGCGCACGGCAATGGTGGCCACGGTCGCCGGCCCCAGGAAGGCCGAGCAGATGGTCACCGAACCCTCGCTGTGCGTGCTGAGCTCCTGGCAGAGATAGCCGCGCTCGGCATAGCGCCTGGCGAGCAGGCTGTAGGCGCCCATGCGGCTCTCGCTTTGGGCGGTGCGAAAGGCCAGACCGGTGGGTAGATCCTGGGCTTCAAAGCATGGTGCGACGGGTTTCATGTACTGCTCTCGGGTTGGCGTCCAGGCTCGAATCTGAGCGAAGTCGAAGGCCAGTCTAGAGACAGAACACCCTGAAAATCGGGGCCAAACACGTGACTTACACGGTGCCGCGGCACTTACATCCGGACACGTGCCAGGCACAGCCGGGGCCTGGCCTACAGGCCGCGCCAGTGCTGGGCGCACAGGTCACGGGCACTCTCAGTCGCCGGAACAAGGCGCTCGCAAGCGACCAGTTCCCGGCTTCGCGCGCTTACATCTGGCACGCCACAAGCAAGCTTTTGGCCAGCGCCAAGCGGCAGCACTCACCAATGCGGCCGGTCCGAGAGTTCGGCCCATTGCCGGCGCGCCGTTTGCATCACAGCGGCCACGCGGCGGTCGGCATGTGCGGCCGCCACCTCGACATCGAACACCCGAGCCAGGGCTGCCGGGGCCAGGCGCTCCGGCATCAGGGCTTGCCGCGTGGCGGCCTGCTGTGCCAATGCGAGCAAGTCCGCCGAGCCTGCTGCGCCGCTGTCGGACTCGATCTGCCGGCACAGCTGCTCCACCCAAGCATGGGCCGCCTCGCGCCCCAGCAGCGGACACATCAGCAGATTCAGCGCCTCCGCAAACACCAGGCCACGCTGGGCATCGATCTGCTCGCGCATGCGTGCAGGGAACACCCGCAGACCGGCCAGGCCCTCGGACAAGGCGCGCACCGAGCCATGGGCATGCAGCAGCAGTCCGGCCATTTCAGCCAGCTCAGCCTGCCAACCACCGAGGCCGCGCTCCAGCTCCTGCGGCATGCAGGCCAGCAAGGCGGCCACACGCTGCGGCGCACGCTCGGCTGCAGCCAGGGCGCGCAGAAAGGCCACCGGGTTGTTCTTGTGCGGCATGATGCTGCAGGCGCCGCGCTTGAAGCCGCGCTCGGACTCGCGCGTAACGGGCTCGCGCTGGGCCAGCTCACCCACTTCCGGCTGGCACAGCCAGGCCAGGTCGCGCGCCAGCTTGCCCAGGCCGCCGCACAGGATGCCCAGCTCGGCGCCCAGGCGCACCATGCGGTCGCGCTGGGTGTGCCAGGGCATGGCAGGCTCGGGCAACTGCAACTCGGCGGCCAAGGCCGCACTGACGGCATCGGCCTGTTCGCCCAGGCTGGCCAGGGTGCCCACGGCGCCGCCAAACTGCAGCTGCAAGGCGCCGTCGGCGGCATCGCGCAAGGCCTGGGCGCTGCGCAGCAATGGCAGAGCCCAGTTGAGCACGCGGCTGCGCAGGCTGCTGATCTGGGCTGGCTGCATCAGGGTGCGCGCCAGCACCGGAACGCCGGGCTGCTGTTCGGCAAGCTCGAGCAAATGGCCGAGCAAGGTCAGCAAATCGTCCTCGATCAGTCGCAAGCTGCGGCGCAGGATCAGCACGAGGGTGGTGTCCACCATGTCCTGACTGGAACTGCCCCAATGCACATAACCGGCGGCCACCGGGTCGAACAGGGCGACCGTATCGGCCAACTTCTGCAGCACCGGAATGGCCAGACTGCCGGCCGGACCGCTGGCCTCAACCAAGGCCGGCAGATCGTAAAGCTCGACCCGACACAAGCTGGCGATCGCCTGCGCCGCCGGCAGCGGGATCACGCCGCAGCGGCCCTGGGCACGCGCCAGTGCCGCCTCGAAATCCATCATGGTCTGCACCACCGAAGCCGGCTCCAACAGGGCCAGCATCTCCGGGGTGGACAAAAAGCCTTCAAACACCAAGACCGACATCAACTACACGCCCAGAAGGTTTTTGTCGCCGCATGGTAGCCAGCGCCCCCAAAGAAAACAGCTCCTGCAAACCCGCAGCGGGTTTGTCAGGAGCTGCAGCGGCCACCTGTCAGTGCAGGCAGGCCGTCAGGGCATGGTCAGCGTCGCTCAGGCGGCGGCAGCGTTGGTGTGCTGCATGGCCAGGCGGCTCATATTGCCCATGGACACGCGATGCATTTCCAGCAGGGCCAGCAGGCCGTTGCGGTGCAGTTGCACGACCTTGTCGTCAGCCAGCTCGGCCAGCTTCTGCTCGTCCACAGCCAGGAAGCCTTCGACGTCCAGCTTCTCGCCATTGCCCATGGTGGCCTCGAAGCGCATATCGCGCAGCAGGTCCAGTTCCACCAGGTGGTTGCAGATGGCGCGAGTGCGCTCAGATTCCTGCTCGAAGCTCTCCAGGAAGTTCTTGGCGTTCAGCAAGAACTCAGTCGGCTGGCCGTCGTCTGCGAACAGAGAGCTGCCCTCGGTCTCGGAGAAACCGGGCCATTCGCTGTCGAAGCACACAGCCACTTGGTCTTCGTTCTGGTCCAGACGGGCCATGGCGAAGGGATAGCGGCGCATGAAGGCGGGCACATAGTTGCCGGTCCACTTGCCGTCCTTGACGAACAGATTGCTGCCGGGCTTGAGGCCCAGGACGGCCAGGGGGGCCACAGCTTGCTTGGAGCCGTCGGTCGGGGTTTCACCGACGCGCACGAACACGATCGGGTATTCCTTGCAGGCTTCGGCGAACTCGACCGCTGCCAGGAACAGCGAGTTCTGGCCGACCACGCGTTCCACGGTGGACAGCTCGGTCTTCAGACGCAGCTTCTTGTGGGCCTCACGGTCCAGGGGCACCAGATTCCCATACAGCGGGGGTGTACTCATTTACTCTTCTCCATCTACCGCCAGTCGACTGACCAGCACTTTGTCCACACGCTTGCCATCGAGGTCCACGACCTCGAATCTCCAGGCGTTCCACTCCACCACATCGGCCGTGCGCGGCAAGCGCCCCAGCAGCAGCATGATCATGCCGGCCAGGGTGTTGTAGCGCCCACGGTCTTCTTCGGGCAGTTCCTTCAGCTCCAGGCGGTCCTTTAGCTCGGGCACAGGAATCAGGCCGTCGAGCAGCCAGCTCCCATCCTCGCGTTGCACCGCCCAGGCATCTCCATCACCGGGCGCATTGAACTCGCCCGCGATCGCTTCCAGCACGTCGCGCACAGAGATCACACCCTGCACTTCGCCGTATTCATCCACCACGAACACCAGGGGCGCATCCGAGGCCCGGAAGTGTTCCAGCAATTCCATGCCCGACAGCGTCTCCGGCACGAACACCGGTTGCTCCAGGTCCTGCACCAGGGCCAGCTCCTCGCCGCTGAGCGCACGCTGCAGCAGTGCCTGTGCCGAGACGACGCCCAGCACCTCGCTGAGATCACCGCGGCAGACCGGGTAGCGGCTGTAGCCATGGGCGCGCAGCACGGTCAGCACCTGCTCGGGCGTGTCGTCGGCATCGAGCCAGGCGATCTCGGCACGCGGGATCATCATCGAGCCGATCTCGCGCTCATCGAGGCGGAAGACATTGCGCACCATCTGATGCTCATGCTCCTCGATCACGCCGGCGTCCAGACCTTCTTCCAGGCTGGCGGCAATTTCCTCTTCGGTCACGCCGCGCTGGGCACGCCCACGCAGGCCAATCAAGCCCAGGGTGGTCTCGGTGAAAAAGGTCAGCAAGCGCACCAAGGGGCGCACGGCCAGGGACAACAGCTCCATGGGCGGCGCCACCAGGCGGGCCACGGTTTCGGGGTAGATCTGGCCGACACGCTTGGGCACCAGCTCGCCGAACACAATGGTCAGCACGGTCAGGATCACCACCACCAAGCCGGTCGCCGTGATCTCGGCGGCCTTGGCATGAAGCTCGAAGGTCAGGGTCAGCCAGGCGGCCAAGGGGCCGGAAAAAGCGGCATCACCGACGATGCCGTTCAGCACACCGATCGAAGTGATGCCAATCTGCACAGTAGACAGGAACTTGGTCGGGTTCTCATGCAGGTCCATGGCGGCTTGCGCACCGCCCTCCCCGCTCTCGACCATGACCTGCAAACGCGCCTTGCGGCTGGCTGTCAAAGCCATCTCCGACATTGCAAACAAGCCGTTGAGCAGAATCAGAAAGAGAACGAGCGCGGTATCCATTGAGGGCGCCACTTCCGAGGGTTAACCCCAGGTTGAGCGCGGACGATTGCAAGAGGCCGCAAGCGTAGCAGATGCATTTGACAGCGAAGGCAGCACAATCCCGCAATGAACTATCTCGTCGGTGACCTGCAGGGCTGTTGCGATGCGCTCGAACGCCTGCTGAAGAAAATCGCGTTCTCGCCTTCACGCGACCAGCTCTACTTCCTCGGAGACCTCGTCAACCGCGGCCCGGCCTCGCTGGCCACGCTGCGCCGCTTGAGCGGCCTGGGCGCAGCAGCCACCTGCCTGCTGGGCAACCACGACCTGCACCTGCTGGCCGTGGCCCATGGCGCACGCAAGGCCTCCAAGAGCGACACCTTGAGCGACATCCTCGACGCCCCCGACCGAGCCGCCCTGCTCGACTGGCTGCGCCAGCAACGCATGGCTTGCCAAGCGCATGGCTGGTTGATGGTGCACGCCGGCGTGCTGCCGGACTGGAGCCTGGCGCAGACCCTGAGCCTGGCCGGCGAGGTCGAAGCCGTGCTGCGCGGCCCGGACCTGGCCGATTTCCTGCCGCAGATGTACGGCAATGAACCCGATCGTTGGAATGAGGACCTGCGCGGTCCCGAACGCCTGCGCCTGGTCATCAACGCCCTCACCCGCCTGCGCTTTTGCGATGCAGCGGGCCGCATGGATCTCAAGACCAAGGGCGACAGCGCCAGCGCCCCACCCGGTTGGCAGCCCTGGTTCGACACCCCAGGCCGCCGCAGCGCCGGCCAGCCGATCGCCTTCGGTCATTGGTCGACCCTGGGCCTGCTGCAGCGCCCCGACCTGCTGGCCCTGGATACCGGCTGCATCTGGGGCGGCCAACTGAGCGCGGCCCGCGTTGAGCAGGGGCGCTGCCTGGAAATCATTCAGGTGCAGTGCGAGCAGGCGCAGAAGCCGGGCTGAGGCTTCACACACGGCACCGCGAACGGGGGGCGCCAAGCGCGAAACCCGCTCGCGTCGACACTGCGCCGACCTCCATGCCCCAAGTGACTGCGATCGAGGTGCTGCTCGGTCGCGATCCGCACTGGCCCGTGCTCGTGACAGGCAAACCCGTGAAGGCGCTGGTGGATGTCACGGTCGCACTGGCGCCCAGGGCGTGGCTGCAGGCCAAGGGAGAGCGTACGGGCAAGAACCAGCGGACCAGCAGCCAGGTCTGAGCCCTTCAAGCCGCGGTCAGAACACCGTCACTCGAGCGTCGCTGGCTCGCTCTCGGTGTGCCGCTCAGGCTCCGTGGTGAGGAGGATCTCATTCAGAACGGAGGTGGCGTAGTTGCCGGCGAGCAAGGAGAACGCGAGCACCAACTGATCAGCTTGCGGCCATTCCCATGACAAGCCCTCCGGACAGGCCACCAGAGCGCGGCGGTCCTGATCGAGACCTGCATGCTCCATGCCGTCGCACAAGGCGGCGTGGCGTTCAGCCACGCCGTTCTCCAAGGCCTGCGCTTGTTCGCTGGTGATCACGCGGCCCCGTCCCCAGAGCGGTCCGGTGGGCCGGCCGGCCTCGTCCATCGCGTCACCGGGCAGGGTCTGGCCCCAGAGTCCCTGCTGAATTCGCTGCGCCAGCACTTCATTGAAGACGAAGGAGCGTACCGCCGACAGGTAGATGCCCTTTTTCTTCGGGTTGCGCACGCGAATTTCGCGCGCCAACATGGCCCGGCCCTGCTCCACATTGCCACCCTCAAAGCCGAAACGCTGAGCTCCGAAGTAATTGGGTACACCCAGTTCAGCAATGGCCTTGAGATTGGACTCGACAGCATCACGGTCGCCTTTCAAGTCGCGCAGCACGATGCGGAATCGGTTGCCTTGCAAATCACCGGGGCGCAGCTTTTTCACATGTCGGCTCTGACTCAGCACCTTGAATTCCGGGTGCTGCAGCAGAGTCAGGTCGGGCGTCTCACCTTTCCCTTTTCCAATCGGCAGGTAGATGCTGAACCACTGACGGGTGATGGCATAGCGGTCCTTGAGGCCGGCATAGCCCACATCCCATTCCTGCACGCCGGCGGCCGCGGCCAGCTGCTGAGCGACGAAGGCGGTGTTGGCGCCGTTCTTTTCGACATCCAGCCAGACATGTTCGCCGGCACCGGAAGGCAGTTGCAGCGGCAGTTCGGTGACGATGAAATCCTCATTGAGGAGTTTCAGAGTGGCACTGGCACCGCTGGCCGGATAGGCCCTGGGCCACTGCGGCAAGGTCGTGTACTGAGCAGCGTCGGTCATGAGCGGTCTGACGGTAGGCAATGAGTAGCAAAGCGAGGCACGGTGGCCGTCATCAGCCGCAATCGTCCTCGGCCAGATGCAGCGAATCCCTTGCGGCTTCGAGTTCAGCACCGCTTGTCTGTCGACACCTGTGTTGACTGGCGGCACAGAAATCGCACTGCCGCGGAGATTCCACACGACAAAAAAACAGCGCTCGAAAGCGCTGTTGAACTGAAGGCTTGCATTTGTGAATGGAGCCAAAGGATTGCACCCTGTGCAATTCAATGCTTCAAGTCACAACAGCCCATGCTTCATCGTGATTTGGCGGAAGCTGTGAGATTCGAACTCACGGAGGGGATAAACCCTCGCCGGTTTTCAAGACCGGTGCCTTAAACCGCTCGGCCAAGCTTCCAAAAAACTGTCTGCAACTCCCACGGCGACCCAGCAATTTGGCCGGAAGACGCTGCACCTCAATCGCCTGGCGAATTGGTCGCATATTCTAGCAGCACGGGCAAGGCGCCAGAGAGCCCGGCACCAGGCCGCCCCTTGCCGGGACACTGGGTCGAAGGGAAATCGCTCCGACCGTTCTTCTCGCCCACCAGAGACACCGTCACTCGATGCATGGGCTGCGAGTCCATATGCCAACTTCTCTCGCCGACCTGCGGCGGCTGAAGCTGTACGCAGCGCGCAGCGATGGATGCCGCCAAAAAACGACGAAACCGTTCGCGAGCCTGCCGTCAAGCGCCCGTTTCCTGATTCTCGTTCTGCGCGGCTGCGATACGCCGACGACGTTGCGGCAAAGCCAGCAAAGGCACAGCTGCCGCCAGTCCCAACAACCAGAGGGGAGAGCTTGCGCCACCACCGCCACCACTGCTGGGCGCAGGCGTGGGCGTGGGCGTGGGCGTGGGCGTGGGCGTAGGCGTAGGCGTAGGCGTAGGCGTAGGCGTAGGCGTAGGTGTAGGCGTAGGCGTCGGCGTCGGCGGCTTGGTGCCCTGAATCACGCCGCAGCTGTCCAATGCAGCGCTGCTGAGTTGGACAGCTGCCCGGACAGGGGCCTGATAGGTCGCAGGGGCCGTCGCGTAACGCACAGCCTCCTCAGCGTCCAGCAAGCCCGTGCCACAGGTCTCGGTGGTGCAGCTGCAACGGCTGAAATTGCTGCTGCTGCATTCTCCCAATGCGGCCGCGATGACATGGGGTCGGGCGCTGATCTTCAAGCCAGCCTCCACTTGAGCCAGTGTCAGTGCTGGATTGCTCGCCCACATCAGGGAGGCCGTGCCTGCCACCTGCGGCGCGGCAAAACTGGTGCCGCTGGTGGCTGCGTAGCCCCAGGCCGAGCTCGTCTCGTCCGGCCGCAGCTTGCCCTTGTTGCTGGTTGAGGTCATGCCGCTGTCGGCCAGCAAGTTGTCGCATGTACGCCCGTAGTCGCCATCACCACCAGGGGCAGACAGCGCGATCTCTCGACCGTAGTTGGAGTAAATCGATTTGAAACCCTGACGATTCACAGCCGCCACACCGAACACGCCGGCGCAATTGGCAGGACGACCAACCGCCGTGCGCAGATTGCCGGCAGCCGCCACGATCATGACATTGCGCGCGCGCAATTCAGCGATGGTGTCGTTGTACAAGCGCGCTGCCGCGGCCACCTCGGGATTGCTGTCCTTGATGTCACAAGACTTCACGCCTGCAAAGCCGATCACCAGCACCTTGGCTGGATTGGCATTGAGCGGAACACCGTTGACCGCCAAGCCGGCGGCCCAACGCATGCCATCGATCATGTCGGCGACGGCTGCACCGCATTTACCTGACACGCGCACCGGCAAGATGCGGGCATTCCAGTTGATGCCGGCCACACCGGCCGCGTTGTTGGTCACCGCGCCCAGCTGACCCGCCACCAAAGTGCCGTGCCAACTGCTGGTTTCGTTGACCGTACAGCCATCCCACAAAGGCAGGTTGGCATCATGTTCCGTCTTGGACAGGGCATCGCCCGTGTCATCGGCAGTGTTGCTGCGGCCCACGCCGTTGTTGTTGGCGTACTCGGGTTTGCTGACGAAGTTGTAGCCGGGCAGGATGTTGGCCTGCAAATCGGGGTGAGCCGTGATGCCGGAATCCAAGACGGCAATCACGGGCGACGTACTTCCCTTTTGGAGATCCCAAGCCTTGGGAAAGTTGGCCACGCCGGCACTGCTGCTGTCATTCCTGTCGCCCAACCACCATTGTTGGCTGGCGTACAGGCTGTCGTTGGGGACGGCCGCACGCTGCTCGCGGCTGTTCAGCAGCACGGACGCAACCGTGCTGTCCTGACGCAGCTGCGCGGCCAGACGCTGCGCCTGATCCACGCCCAAAAGCTTGGGCGCCTCAAGCAGTTGCCAGCCCGAGCCCAGAGGACGGCTGACACGCAAGGCCAGCTGGTGACGCTGCAACAGGCTCTGAAGTGCCTGCGCCTCGCTCTTGCCCGCCTGCGGGTGGAGCTGAATGATCAGGCCTTGGACATTGCCGCCGGACCTTTCTGGCTCATCAAGGCGTGTCTGGCGCGCGAGAGAAGGAGAAGCCCAGGCAGCGGCCAGCAGCAAGGCAAGCGCCGCTGCAATGAAGGACGGCTTGGCGGATGGGTGAGCGGAGTGGGTGTCGGTGTGCATGGCGACACCCTATTGCGCCTCCGTGAAGCGGCCGTGACAAGCGCCGCCGGCACGTTCGCACACCAGCGCGCTCGCTCCGGCCGCCGACACCAGCCGCCTGCCGCCATGAGCCATTCAACCCATGATGGACACAAAGCTGTCATTCACACCGTGGTCATGCGAGCCACCTAGCATGGGTCGGTATTGAGAACCAGCGTGCCCAACACGCACCGCCCATGAGTGCTTCCCTGCTGAGGGCCCTGGTGGCCGGGCTGTTCTTTTGGGGCGGCTTGGTCCTCGGCGCACAAGCCTTGCCGGCTGGCATGGCCGCCCCTGAACCTGCCACGCTTCCCGCACTCGACTTTCGCGATGCCAGCTTGCTGGCGGTCTTTGAGTCGCTGAGCCAGAGCAGCGGCATCAATTTCGTGTTCGACAAAGACATGCCGCGTGCTGCGCGGGTGTCCTTGCGCCTGCGTGGAAGCACCCTGGACGAAGCGCTGGCGGTGATCATGCGCATTCATCAGCTGGACTACAAGCCGCTCGGTGAGCGCACGCTCTTGATCTACCCGAGTTCGACCGCCAAACAGCGTGAGCATCAGGACCTGGAGGTGCGCACCTTCTACCTGAACCATGTCGATGCCAAGACCGCTTTTGCGCTGGTGCGCACGATGGTCAAGACGCGCGATCTGTTCGTCGACGAACGCCTCAATCTGCTGCTTGTGCGCGACACGGCCGAGGCCGTGGCAATCGCCGAACGCCTGCTGGCCCAGCTGGATCAGCCCGAGACCGAGTTGGTGCTGAATATTGAGTTGCTGGAAATCAACCGTGATCAAAGTTCCGAGCTGGGTCTGAACTGGCCGCGGCAGCTGAACCGTGGCCCGGCCGGGGCTGCGCTGCAAGCACCGCTGAACCCGACGGGGAATTGGTTCACCAGCGCGCTGAATCCGCTGCTGCTGGCGCAACTGCGCGGCTCTGTCGGCAAGAGTCAGCTGCTGGCCCAGCAAGTGCTGCGGGCACGCAACCATGAAAAAGCGCGACTCAAAGTGGGCGAGCGCCTGCCCGTCTTCAACAGCACCGCCACCAATGGGAGCACGCTGTCCACCACGGTGGCGTATCTGGATGTCGGGCTCAATCTGGAGATTCAGCCCGATCTCAAGATCGACGGCGACATCGGCCTGCAACTCAATTTGGAGATCAACAGCGTCGTGGCCCGTGAAGAGTCGGGGGGGCCTGTTCCAGCCATCGCCTATCGAACCGACACACGCCACATCAGCAGCACATTGAACCTCAGCCATGGGCAGACCCAGCTGATTGCCGGCTTGTTCAACAAGGAGGACCGCCGGGCACTTGCCGGTCTGCCCGGTCTGTCGGCGCTGCCGCTGCTGGGGCGTCTGTTCGGCATTCAGGCTGATACGCAGACGCACAGCGAAGTCGTGTTGCTGCTGACCCCACACATCCTGCGGCAGCCCTCCTGGTCCGAGGCGGGGCGTCGCGCTCTGCCCTCCGGTCTTGCTGCGCAAGCAGATGCTCGCAGCGTGCGCCTGCGCCCATCGGCCGCTGTGTCGGTCTCGCTGAACGGAGCGCCGGTCATGGAGATGGACGATGAGGCGGGCGAGCCGAGCCAAGAGACTGACGCGACGGGCGATGGCCGCGCCCTGCTGCGCCTGTCCAGCGCAGGCGTGGTGACGGCAGGCGAAACCCTGTCCATCACCTTGCAGAATGCGTCGGCTGCCGCAGTGCAGGGGCAACTTGGTTACGACACCCATCTGTTCCAAGCGACTCAAGCCAGCCAGGGCGGCTCAGACCACGCGGGCCTGCTGCGTTTCGAGCTGCCGCCGCGGGGCCAAGCGGTCTTCGTCTTGCGCGCCTTGCCCGACAGCGCGGGCGCGGCCGAGCTGCGTCTGCAAAGTCTGTCGGCCCGCGCGCGCGACGGCAGCAGCATCGACGTACGCGTCGAAGGCAACGTCCAGGTCGAGATTGCCGAGCCCTGATCCCCTGCGAACGCGAAGGATCCACGGAGCTCAGAGCGCGCCTCCAATGCCCGCCTTCGGCGAGGAAGGGCACCAACAACAGTCACGGCAAAGCCCAAGGGATTCGGCTTGCGAAACTTTTCCAGGCTCAAAAAGGCGCTTTCGCTGCAGCCGAAGGCAAGCACAGGGTGTCTACGTAGTCCGTTTGGGCGAAAAAGCGTGATGTGCAGCACGACTCCATGTCATCACCGGCTGCCAAAGTCCAGCCTGTCGCAAGACGACATCGTTCTTTGTCCTTGCGGTCGCGCATCCCACGGTACCCAGAGCACCGCCCATAGCGGCAATGCAAGCCACGCGTTCAGCGAGGCCAACTCAGGTACCGGCCGGCCCCGCCGGAACGAAATGAATTGCAAGACCCATCTCGTCCTTCTCGTCCCTCTCGTTTATCCATCGGAGTGAACCACATGAAACTCAAGCACATCGCCGCAGCAGCCCTGGCCGTCGCCTCTGTTGTCCCCGCCGTCGCCAGCATCGACACACGCAACATCAACACCGCTGAAATGTTCCTCGTCGTCGGTGATGAGAACGGCTCCTTCCTGTTCGACACCGGCCTGAAGATCTCGGACTTCCTGTCCGGTGTGACCACCCCTGGCTACGCACGCCAGTGGAATGTCAGCGGCGCCGCCTGGACTTCGTACAAGGCAGCCGACACCAACCTGCTGGACGGCACGGCCACCAAGGGCACACGCTGGGCCTTCATGGCCTCGGCTGGCAGCAGCCTGCCCTCGCCTGAGCACTTCTTGTTCTCGACGGTCAATCCGACCCAAGACATTACCCAGTTCATCAGCAACGGTGACTTTGACAGCAGCGAATACATCGGCATCTCCAATGTGGTCGGCAATGCGGGCCAGACCCAAAGCCACCTCGGCAGCTACGCCGTCAATGGCCAGAGCCACAACAAGAAGGGCGAAGGCATCACCCACTTCCTGGGCGGTTTCACGCTCGAGACCAGCAATTTCCTGCTGGGCAACAAGGTCGGCGACGTCGCCAGCATGATCAGCATCGCCGGCTCCTCGGAAGAGCCTTTCGAAGCCACGCTGAACACCAACCTGACCGCCCTCTACGGCATGCAGGTCAGCTTTGACGGCACCACCCTGTCGGTGACCACGCCGGTGCCGGAACCCGAAACCTACGCCCTGATGCTGGCCGGCCTGGTTGGCGTCTGCATGATGACGCGCCGCCGCCGCGCCGACTGAAACCCTCGGCCGAGGGTTCCCGGCATTCGCTCCAAGCCCCGGCCGATTTGATCCCGTTTTGCCTGCACCACACTGGCCTCAAGGCCGGTGGGTCAGGTCTCGTCTCCTCTTTTTCCTTTCGAGGTCATTCCATCATGAAGAAATTCCAATTCATCGCCACCCTCGCCGCCGCTCTGCTGGCCAACGGCGCCGCCAACGCGGCCGTCATCGGCCCCGACGATCTGGCCGGCGCCAAGGTCGTCTACATCTCCGGTGCCTCGGCCCTGCGCCTGTCGCTCGCCGCTGCGGTCCAGGAAGTGTGCAACAACGACTTCACCGTCTACTTCAGCAAGAACACCGGCGGCACGACCAAGGACGGCGACAACCACCGCGCCTATGCCTGCACCCTGGCCGCCAATGTCGGCAACTACACGGCCGGCACCAAGTTGCTGGTCTTCAAGCGCGATGCTGGCGGTTCTGCTCAAGGCGTGAACCCGGTCGCCCTGGGCACCGCCATCAAGCACATGAAGATCGACGCCGCCACCTGCGTGGCCGGCTCCGTGGTTTCGGGCGGCTCCACCAGCGTGGCCAACTTCGTCTGCTCGACCGAAGAAGACAAGGTCTCCGACGCTGGCATCTCGGACGTTGAGCCCGTGATGCTGAACCAACCCGTCAACCTCGCCGCCGGCCAGGTGCCCGTGGATCTGTCGACCCTGAGTGTCGGCCCCCTGGTGCAAAACATCTTCGGCGTTGCCGTCAACAAGAAGGCCTACCGCGCCCTGCAAGAAGCCCAAGGTCTGATCAGCGCCGGTGGCGCACTGGACGAGAGCGACGCCAAGATCCCCTCGCTGCCCAGCACTTTCGTCAAGGGCGCCCTGACCGGCGGCCTGAACGGTTCGGCCAGCTCGCAGCGCGGCTGGAACCTGCTGATCCCCAAGTCGGTGGACGCCAGTGTTGACGGCAAGACGGTCAATGTCTGCCGCCGCGCGGCTGGTTCGGGCACCCAAGCGGCCTCCAACATCCACTTTGCCAACAACCCTTGCAGCGCAGGCGGCTCTAGCATCTCCGGCGCCTCCGGCACCGTGGGCGTGCGCGGCAGCGCCGTGGCCGTGGTCGAGAACTCGAGCGCCGGCAACGTCGAAACCTGCCTGGGCACCACGGTTGAGAACGCCACCTCGGCCGATGCCAACCCGAACGCCTACGGCCTGGCCGTGCTGGGCATGGAAGTGAACCCGCTGCGCGACGCTGGCGACCGCGGCTACCGCTTCGTCAAGCTCGACGGCAAGCTGCCCAAGCGCACGGCAGCCCTGACCGGTGACTACGACTTCGTGTTTGAGTCCACCATGCAGTGGAACACCAATGTGGTGCCGGCCGGTTCCGACAAGGCCGCCTTCCTGACCGCCCTGCGCACCAACACGGGCAAGCCGGCTTCCCTGCTGGCCACCGATGTCAACACGCAAAACGGCGTGATGTCGCCCCCGCTGAGCTATGGCACCCGCGCCAGCCTGCCGGCTGACCAACTGGCCTTCGCCTCGCGCGTCTCGCGCTCGGCCGGCAACAGCTGCACCGCCTTGAAGCTGTTCAAGTAAGCCAACCAGCCAGCAAAAAGCAAGTCAAGCCGAGCCCTGCTGCAGTCGTCGCAGCAGGGCTCGGCGATCCAAGCGGCCAGGCCCCATGTTTTGCGGGGCTCTGGCCGGCTTCGTTCTTCATTGATTCACTCACTCACTCACTCGTTCATTCTTTCTTTCGGCCGCCAGACCAGCTGAGTTTGCAGGCGCCCGCAAGAGCCCCTAGTCCGTTCGATCCATACGGCCCGCATCGCGGTCACGATGCTGTTAAGTGCCCGACCGACACTCCAATCTTTAGCCCGAGCCATCACCATGAACCGCCCCATCCATAACTTCGTTTTCGCGCTCACCAGCCTTGCCCTGGCAATGCCGGCTGCGGCTGAAGTCAAGACCGATGCCGACGGCGAGCTGGTTTTCATCCTCTTTGATCACACCAGCAATGTGTCGTATGCCAAGGACCTGGGGCTGGTGGCCCGGAACTTCTGGGTGAGCGCTCAGCAAGACGCCGGCTATTCCTTGTTCATTGAAATCGACAAGAGCGCCGACCCCTATTTCAGCAAGTTCCTGGCCAGTTCCACCGATGTCAGCAAGCAGCGCTGGGGCATCGTCGGTGTGTCCAAGGTCTTGACCGGCGATGAAGTCAGCTTTGAGGCCTACACCACCCTGACCAGCGGTACGGCCAATGGCGTGATCAACCCCAATTGGTCGAAGTTCACGACACTCTCCAACCCTTCTGTCAGTGATGCTGCATCAGCATTTGGAGCATCTGGTCTGGGCAAGAAGCTTCAGCTGCAAAGCGTGGACAGCTCCCACATTGGCCCCTCGGCCATCGCCAACGGATCCAGCTTTTCATCGAAAGAGCGCGGCGATTTGGCCTATATCGGAATCGATAACGGCTTCACAGCGGACGGCAATGCCTTGGCCGACGGCGGCTGCTGGAGTCTGGGCAATATCTGCGTCGGCAACGCGGTGGGCAAGTCCTCCTGGTTCTACAAGAGCGCCGCTTCCAGCTTGGAACCTTTTGAAACCATCGCTTACGACGAATTCGACAACCTCGGTGGCGATGGCTACTGGGGCCTGGCCGTCAAGCCCTCGAACGGCAACTACATCCTCAGCTACACGCTGGTGGCACACACACCGCAGGCCAAGGTCAGCACGGACGCAGGCCAGACACGCCTGAACTTCACCGACTACAGCGCCAATTACGGCAGCACCCGTCTGGTGGCCGGTCTGGACGGCGAGTTCGCCGGCTGGCAAGCCGCATCGGTCACCGCAGTGCCGGAGCCGCAGAGCTGGCTGCTGATGGGCCTGGGCCTGGCAGGCGTGGCTGCATGGGCTCGCCGCCGTCGCGCGGCTCTGGCCGCTTCCTGATGATGAAACAGGGGCTGACCATGATGAAGAAAGCAAGCAAGACGCTGCTCCCCGCCCTGGCACTGCTCGCAGCAGGCAGCAGCGCACAGGCGTCCATCGCCACCGACAACCAGCCCGAGCTGCTCTTGGTGCTGTGGGACCCGGTGGCCAAGCTGTCCTACACCAAGGACCTGGGAATGGACGCCAGCAGTTTCTGGGTGCTGGCCCAGCAAGATGCCGGCTACCAAAAGCTGATCAATCTCGACCCCACCGACAAGGCACTCCTTGAGTTCAAGAAGGGCTCGACCGTGGTGGCCAATCAGCGTTGGGCCGTGTTTGCGGTCGATGCTGGACCCAGCCTCAAGCCGGGTGACACGCGGCTCTACACGACCGTGCAGCAAGGCCCGGCTGAGGGCGTGGTCAACCCGCACTGGCAAGACCTGAACGCGATGGCCGCCGGCGATCTGCTGTTCACGGCGCGTGAGATGCCTAACCAGTTCATCGGCTCGCTGAACTTCTCCAAGCCGTCCGACCGCGCCTTCAACACGCATGGCGCCAGCGAAGGCTTCGACCGCAACGTCAATGGCAGCAGCTTCGACACGGCCAGCAGCGGCGGCTACTTTGCCGGCCGCAGCGGCTTTTCTGCGCGGGCCAATTTGCTGGCCGACGGCGACAGCTTCGGCGGCGCCTTTTCGGTCAGCAATGCGGTGGGCAAATCGTCCTGGTTCTATTACGTGACCAACAGCGCCAACGGCAGCTTGGCCGTCGACGAGTTCGACAACCTCAGCTACAACGGCTATTGGGGATTGGCGCAAAACAGCTCGGGCAATTACGTACTGAGTTTCACCCAGCAAGCGGCCAATTCACCCGCAGCCAATGCAGTGACCGGGGCGGGCCTGCAGCGCGTCAACCAGACGGACTACGCGGCGGGATTCGAATCGCGCTGGATCGATTCGCCGACCGGTGAATTCGCTGATTTCCAGGCGAACACGGTGTCTGCGGTACCGGAGCCGCAGTCCTGGGTTCTGCTGGGCCTGGGTCTGGCCTCTTTGTGGGCCGGGCGACGCCAAGGCGGGCGGGCTCAGAAGCGCTGAAGCGCAGCGGTTGTCACGTCTCCAAACGCCGCCCTTGCGCGGCGTTTGATCCATATGGACTACAGCGATTCATCACCAGATCACCGGTGGTGGCCACACTCTTCGTCATGAACATTCATTTGGCCCGCCTTCGCCAAAAGGCCTGGCCTTGCGCGCTCACTGCTCTCGCCATTTCGACCCTGTCGCTGCTGCCCGATGGCGCCGCGAGGGCGCAGGTCGCTGCGCCTGTCGCAGCCGCGGTCGAAGCCCCCAGCTTCGACATCCTCGAGTTCGAAGTGGAGGGCAATACCGTGCTTGCGCCCGAAGTTATCGAGTTGGCCGTGATGCCGTTTCTGGGTCCACAGCGCAAGCTGGGCGATGCAGAGGCGGCCCGCGCTGCCCTCGAAAAGGCCTACCAAAGCGCCGGCTTCCTGACGGTGTTCGTGGATCTGCCCGAGCAACGCATCGACGGCGGCGTGCTGCGCCTCAAGGTGCTGGAGGGCCGCGTCGAGCGACTCAGCGTGACCGGCGCGCGCTATTACGACCAAGGTCATATACGCACTGTGGTCCGTGACCTGGCCGTCGGCCAGGTGCCCAATTTCAATGCGGTTCAAACGCAGCTCGGCGCACTCAACCAACGCGAGGAGCGCCGCATACAGCCGGTGCTGCGCCCAGGGCGCCTGCCTGGCACGGTGGAGGCCGAGTTGCAGGTCAATGACCGGTTGCCGTTGAGCGGCACGGTGGAACTGAACAATGCGGCAGCAGCCGGCACCGAAGACCTGCGCATGAGTGCCAATCTGCGCTATGACAACCTGCTGCAACGCGAACACAGCATTTCGCTGACCGCGATCACCACGCCGCGGCGCCCCGAACAAACCCAGGTTCTGGTGCTCAGTTATGGCGTCCCCCTGGCCGAGGGCGACAACCTGAACCTCTACGCGGTGTCCTCCAACAGCGATGTCGACAGCTTGGGTGGCACCAAGGTGCTGGGCAAGGGCAACACCTGGGGTCTGCGCTACACCCTGAACCTCGCCGCCGGCGAGGGCAATTCGCACAATGTCAGCCTCGGCCTCGACTACAAAGACCTGCAAGAACGCCTGCAGCAGGGCGAGGCGGCGATTGCCAAGCCCTTGCGCTATGCGCCCATGCAAGTGGCCTACAGCGGCAATTGGTTGCAAGAACGTGCGCAGACTCAGTTCAATGCCAGCCTGGTGTTTGCGCTGCGGCCGGTCCTGCAGCGCCTGGTGGACGGCTGCCAGCGCGAGGATGGCAGCATCGGCTTGCAAGATCAGTTCCGCTGCAAGCGCAAAGGCGCCGATGGCGGATTCGCCATCTGGCGCGCCGAGCTTCGCCACAGCCAGGCTCTGGGCCGCTGGTGGGCCGAACACTTGGGCCTGGACCAACTCAGTGGGCGCCTCAGTGGGCAATTTGCCAGCCAGCAACTCAGCAGCGGCGAGCAGTTCTCCCTGGGGGGCGCTGAGACGGTACGTGGCTACCACGAAGGCGCAGCCTCCGGCGACCACGGCCTGCTCGGTTCACTGGAACTGCGCAGCGTCAATCTGGCCCCGCGCCTGCAGCGCGCCTTCAAGAGCGCCGCTCTGGGCGAACTGATCGAACTCGGCCTGCTGGCCTACATCGATGTCGGCAGTACCTTTGTGATCGAGCCGGACGCAGGCCAGAACCTCCGCCAGCCCCTCTTGGGCAGCGGCCTGGGCCTGCGCCTGAGCTTGCGCAATGGCTTGAGCCTGTCGCTGGACAGCGCACGCGCCCACAAGCGCCTGAGCACAGGCGTCACCCCATCAAGCAGCCGCCTGCACCTGCGTGCCGCCCTGCGCTTCTAAGACCTCTGGAACCCGACACATCATGGCTTCGCACGCAACGTCCGCCCCCCGCCCGCATCGCCACAGCTTGCGCGGCGCCCGGCCCTGGACCTTGCGGCCACTGGTCGCCGCCCTGGCTTTGGCCATGCCTTTGCAAGCGCTGTCCCAGAACAGCAAGGTGCCGGTACCCGCCCCCTCGGGCTGGCGTGTCTATGGCAACGGCCCCAGCACCCTGCCTACGCTAACCGCGAACCCAAACGGCATCGACATGCGCGTCGAGCAGAGCGATCCGCGGGCCATCTATCACTGGCAGAGCTTCAATATCGCGGAAGGAAGCAGCGTCACTTTTGCCATGCCGGCGGGCGGCGGCAGCGCCCTGAACCGCGTCGTCGGCAGCCAGCAGCCGAGCTTGATTCTGGGCCGTCTGTCCGCCACCAATGGCGGCGAGGTGCTGCTCTACAACCCCAGCGGCATCTTGTTTGGCAGCAGCGCCCGCGTGGTTGTGGGCAGCCTGCTGGCGACCACCTTGAACCCGCGCGATGCCGATTTCAAGGCGGCCTTCACCACCAACATCACCGGCGGTGCTGCGGCCTTCAGCTATGACGGCGCGGCCGCCGACTTTGTCGACGGCAAGAACTACGTTCGTGTCGACGCGGGCGCCGAGATTCGCAGCGCCGAGGGCGGCCGGGTGGCCCTGTTCGCCCGCCGGGTCGTGAACGCCGGCAACATCCAGACGCCCGGCGGCCAGACCGTGCTGGCCGGTGGCGCCGAGGTCTATTACAAGCTGCCGACGGCCGAGAAGATTTACGCCGCCGAGCTCAATGCCGATGTGCCCGCATTGCGCGGTTTGCTCGTCGAAGTGGGCAGCGCCGGCTTGGGCGCACAGGGCGCAGGCTCCGTCGAGAACAGCGCGAATGCGGTGATCAGCACGCCACGCGGCAACACCACCTTGGTCGGCATGGCGGTGAACCAGTCAGGGCGCATCTCGGCGACCACCAGCGTGTCACAGAATGGCTCCATCTTGCTGCTGGCCCAGGGCCAGGCGCCTGACGCCTTGCGTGACAGCATCACCACGAGTGACCCACGCTACAAGCGCGCCGGGCAGAGTGGGCAGTTGGTGCTGGATGCCAACAGCATCACCGAGATCAAACCCGACAATTTCGGTGCCGACGGCAAGGCCCTGGCATCGGACGACAACGCCGGCTTCACCACCTCGCGCATCGATCTGGCCGGCGCCGACATCAGCCTGCGCGAGCGTGCCCGCATCACAGCCCCAGGTGCACAGGTCAGCCTGCGTGCCAGCGACAAGCCCGACTACCGCGTCGGCGTGGGTCAGCAAGAGTCGGAGTTCAATGCCAAGACCGGGCGCATCGAGTTGCGGGCAGGCGCCAGCATCGATGTGGCGGGCAGCAGCGACGCCAGCCTGAGCGTGGCGCGCAACTTCATCACCACCGAATTGCTGGGCAGCAATGATCTGAAGGACGCACCACTGCAGAAGGACGGCCTGCTGTTTCGCAACAAGGTCACCCTGGATCTGCGCAGCGAGTCGCCGATATTGGGCGACCTGAGCAGCTACCGCAAAGGCCTGCTGCGCAACGCGAGCGAGCGCTTGGCCGATGGCGGATCGGTCAGCCTGATGGCCGGCGGCTCGGTGCTGACCGACCCCAGCTCGCGCATCGACGTGTCTGCCGGCCAGCTCAACTACAGCGAAGCGCAGGTGCGCCCAACTCAGCTGGTGGCGCAAAGTGGTCAGCGCTACACGCTCAACACGGCGCCCAAGGACATCGTCTACACCGGCATCAGCGACGCCAGCAGCAACAGCAATGCCTGGGTGCGACAAGGTGCTGTGGTCGGCTTCGGCAGCAGCAGTGAGTCGCGCCTGGAGGCGGGCTACATCGAAGGTCGCCAAGCGGGCAGTCTGCGCATCTTGGCCCCCCTGGTGCGCCTGGATGCCGACCTGGCGTCCCGGACCACCCTCGGCCGGCGCCAGCTGGCCGGGCTGGATGCCCGCCCTCAGCTGGGGCAGCTGACGCTCGGCACCCGCGTGCATCTGGGCGATTTCGGCAGCGACAGCTATCGCGGCGCGGTGCTGCGCGACTTCGTGCTCACGGCCCAACGCGGGGCAGGCTCGGAGACTGCATCGCGACTGTCCGCCGAGCAGTTGCAGGCCAGTGGCTTCGGCCGCATCGAAATCAGCTCGGTGCAGGACCTGACTTTGGAGGCCGGCGCCGGCCTGCAGCTGCCGCAACTGGGCAGCTTGCAGCTGTCGAGCGAACGCGGCCAGCTGCTGCTGCAGTCAGACCTGCGCCTGGCCGGCGGCAGCCTGCAGGCGCGCGCGCTGGACGGCGATGTCAAGGTTGCGGCCGGGGTCAAACTGGACCTCTCCGGCGCCTGGACCAATGCCTTGCTCGACGGCGTGGGCACCAGTTTCGCGACCGCGGGCGGCAACTTGCTGCTGAACTCCCGCAGAGCAGTCACAACAGGTACGGGCTCAGTGCTGGATGTGTCGGGCGGCGCCTGGGTCGGTAGCAATGGCAACATCAATGGCGGTGCCGGTGGCAGCCTCAGCTTGAGCAGCGGCACCTCTGCCTTCAGTGCCGATGCGGCGAGCCGGCGCCTGGTGCTGGCGGGCGAATTGCGCGGCTACTCGATGACGCGCGGCGCCTCATTGAGCCTGACGACGCAATCGCTGCGCATCGGTCAAGCGCCGAGCGGCGCGCCAGCAGCGGATCTGAACCTGGGCACCGAGTTCTTCAGCCAAGGTGGTTTCGCAAGTTTCAGCCTCGATGGCCGCCAGTTCCTGAACGTCGAAGCGGGCGCCCAGATCCAGCCTCAGGCGCAGCGCTGGTTGGCCAAAAGCACGGCCAGCCAGGCGCCCACGGGCAAGCTGGCGCGCGACTTCATGGACATCGGCCAGAACCCGAACGCCCTGCCCCCGACGATGCAGCTGGACTTGAAGTCCAGCGGTCTCGGTGCCAACCGCTCCGAGGGCCATCTTGTGATGGCCAGAGGCAGCAGCATCGAACTGACCCCGCTGGGGCGAGTCAACCTCAGCGGCGGTACGGACTTGATGGTGGATGGCCGCATCGCCTCGGCCGGCGGCCAGGTGAGTCTGCGCATCGGCCGGGCGGCCGGCGCGGAAGATCTGAACACGGCTCAGTACCTCTGGTTGGGCTCGAACAGCGTGATCGATGTGTCGGGAGAGGCACTGATCAACCCCAGCAGCAATGGCTTGCAGCAGGGCCGCGTCTTGGCCGGCGGCAGCGTCGAGCTGAACAGCTCGGCCAGCGGTTTCGCCAGCAGCTTGATCTGGCAACGCGGCAGCAAGATCGACATCAGCGGTGCCGCCGCATCGCTCGACGTCAGCCTGCTCAGCAGCGGTGGCGTACAGACCCAGCGCCAGACCGTCAGCAGCAATGGCGGCAGCCTCAATATCAGCGGCAACCAAGACCTGCTGTTGGAAGGCGGCCTGAGCGCGGCCAGCGGTGGCAGCAGCAGTGCAGGCGGTCGCCTGACACTGGGCTTGCAGAGCGGCAAGATCGACGCCAGTGACAACCTCCCTCCGGCGCGCCTGCTGCTGCTGGAGCAAAGCCAGGGCAAGCTTGGCGACAGCTTGCGTCCGACCGATCTGGCGGCGCCCAAGGCCTTGACGGGCCGCGCGGCCATTTCGGCCGAGCTGATTGCAGGATCCGGCGTGTCGGATCTCATGCTGAGCGCCCAAGATGGCCTGCGCATTGCCGATGGCGTGAAGCTGAATCTGCAGCGCGAACTCAATCTCGATGTGCCGCTGCTCCAGATGAGCAACGGCAGTGCCCAGCTGCAAGCCGCCCAGCTGCGGCTGGGCAATACCCAGCTGCTCGCGCAGACCAACACCCAGACACGCGCGCCGGCCCAGGCCAGCGCCGGCCAAGCCCAGCTGCAGTTGCAGGGCAGCCAGATCGTGATCGACGGCCGGCTCGCCACCCAGGGCCTGGGCCAGCTCAGCCTC
The DNA here is from genome assembly GCF_025717595.1 of Kinneretia sp. DJ1R-11. Classification (NCBI taxonomy): domain Bacteria; kingdom Pseudomonadati; phylum Pseudomonadota; class Betaproteobacteria; order Burkholderiales; family Sphaerotilaceae; genus Roseateles; species Kinneretia sp. DJ1R-11. The sequence continues at coordinate 157,436 of NZ_JAJIRR010000010.1, read as the reverse complement.
CTCAGCAGCGGCGATATGCGCCTGCAAAGCCGCAGCATGCAGAACGGCCTGCTGCAGGGCAGCCTGCTCACACAGGCCGATCTGAACCTGTCGGCACGGCAAATCTTTCCGGCCACCGACACCTTGTTCACCGTCGATGCCAGCGGCCATCGCGTGCGCATCAACGGCGGCGACACGGGTGCCGGCGCGCCGCTGAGCGCGGGCGGCTCCCTGGTGATCGCGGCGCGCGAGATCGAGCAAGGCGGTGTGCTGCGCGCACCCGCCGGCCGCATCGAACTCAAGAGCAGTGAAGCGCTGCACTTGCTGGCCGGCAGCGAGACCTCGGTCAGCTCCGTGGGTCAGCAGCTCTTGTTGGGCCAATGGTCCGGCAACAGCTGGACCGCACCGAGTGGTGACCTCAATACACCGATGGGCGAGCCCCTGGCCAAGACCGTGCTGCTGCAATCGCAGGGCAGCGTCGACCTGCGCGATGGCGCGACCCTGGACCTGCGTGGCGGCGGCGACTTGTTGGCCTGGCAGTTCGTGCCGGGCCCGGGAGGATCGAAAGACATCTTCACCGGCAGTGACGGCGCCTTCGCACTGCTGCCGACGGCCGCCGGCCTCAGCGGCACCTGGGACCCGGCCATGGTGGCCGCTCATGCCGGCCAAGGCCGGCAGTTGACGATCGGTGACGGTGGCCCGGTGCCTGCGGGCAGCTACACCTTGCTGCCCGCGCGCTACGCCTTGTTGAACGGTGCCTACCTGGTCAAGCCGGTGACCAGCTCAGGAGCCCCGCTGGCATTGGGCTCTCAGCTGCTCAACAGCGACGGCAGCCGCGTGGTCGGGGCCTGGCTCAGCGATGCCAACAGCGGCTTGCACGAAGCCCTGCCCAGCAACTGGTTGATCATGACCTCGGCGCAGGCACGCAAGTACTCTGAGATCCGCCTCGCCTCGGCCGACAGCTTCTTCACCGCTCAGGCCGAGAAAGCCGGCCGTTACGTGCCCCGCCTCGCAGCCGATGCCGGCGCGCTGGTTCTGGCCGCGCAGTCGGCCCAGCTGCAATCTCAGCTGCGCTTTGACGTCCCCACAAGCAGCGGCAAGGATGGCGGACTTCAATCATTGGGTCGCGGCGGGCAGGTCTTCATCGCGGCCGAGCAGATGCAGGTCGGCAACGCCACGCCGGCGGACGCAGGCGCACTCGTCTTGGATGTGCAGCAGCTGAACAAGCTGGGCGCCCAGAGCCTGGTGCTGGGCGCCGTGCCCAAGGCCGCGGGCCTCAGCGCCAGCGAGCCACTGCGCACAACGCAGAATCTGGATGTACGGGCGCAATCGCTGACCCTGGCCACGGGCGCACAAGGCTTGCAGCTCAATGACGTCGTGCTCGCTGCGCAGCAGCGGCTGCAGGTGCAGGCGGGGAGCAGCGTGCAAGCGCAGGGCCGCAGCGACCGGCCGACTGAAGCGGCCGTGGCCGACTTCGGCGTGGCCGGTGATGGCGCCGCGCTGCGTGTGAGCGCCGACCCCAAAGCCAGCCTGATCCGCAGCGAGGCCCGGCGCGATGCGGGCGATCTGCTGCTGGGCAGCGGCGTGCGACTGCAAGCCGGAACCGCTGCGGGTTCGACAGCGGGCGGCGCTGTGACCCTGGATGCCAGCCGCAACACCGGCATCGCCGCCGACCTGCGACTTGAGGCGGCCGAGGTGCTCCTGGGCGCCGGACGGATTGCCGTCGGCGAAAAAACAGACGACGCACAAACCCTGCTGATTTCGAAGCCGCTCAGCGAGCAGCTGGCCAGCAGCCAGGGCCTGAGCTTGCGCAGCTACTCATCGATTGCCTTCGATGCCAACGCCGGCCTGGGTTCGCTGAGCCAACAGCGGCTGACCTTGGACACCCCGGAGCTGCGCGTCGCTCAAGGCCAGGCCGCAGCGACGGCCGCCACCATCACCTTGTCGAACAGCACAGGACTGGCGGCCAAGGCCGACAGCTCGCCGGGTTCGGGCGCTTTCGCACTGAATGCGGGCTTGCTGCAGCTGGAAGGCGGCGCTCTGCACGTCAGTGCTGCCACGAGCAATTGGCAGGCCGCCCAAGGGGTTCTGTTGGCCTCGGCTCAGCAGCTCAGCGTGAGCGGCGATCTGGAACTGAAGACCGCGGGCATCGGCAATGCCGGCTTGAGCGACAGCAGCATCGATGTGCGTGGCCGCTTCAGCAATCAGGCGATGGGCAGCACGGCGGTCAAGAGCTTGCCCGGCGGCCGACTGAGCGTCAGCGCTGCGGAGATCCGTCAGGCGGGCTTGATGGACTTCCAAGGTGGCCAGCTGGAGCTGCTGGCACGCAGCGGCGACATCGAGTTCACCGAGGGTTCGCTGACCCGCGTCCAGGGGCTCATCCAGGTTCTGGACGGCACGCGCTTCGATCTCTCGGCAGGCAGTCTGCGTGCCAGCAGTGCGCTCGGTAATATCCGGCTGAACACCGGATCCAGGCTCGATGTATCGGGAGCAGGCAAGGGCGACGGAGGCCAGCTCAGCCTCCAGGCACCCACCGGCCGATTGCAGCTTCAGGGCGAGCTGCTTGGCACGAGCGACAAGGCTGCCAGCCACGGCGCCTCGCTGGTGCTCGACAGCATGAGCCCGCTGGACCTCGGGGATCTGGCTGCTCGTCTCAACAACAAAGCCGCGGACAGCCAGGCCTTCGGTGCCAGCATCAGCGTGCGCAACCGCAGCGGTGACCAGACACTGGCAGCGGGCGTGAAGCTCGCCGCAGCGGAAATCCGTCTGATCAGCGATGCCGGAGCACTCAATATCGCCGGCAGGCTGGACGCTTCGGGTGCGCATGCAGGCGAGATCACCCTGGCTGCCGGCCAGGACTTGAAGCTCTTGCCCGGCTCCGAACTGCTGGCGCGCGCCAGTCAGTCCGGTGCGCCAGGCGGTTATGCCGCCTTGCACAGCGAGCGCGGCGATATCAAGCTGCAAGAAGGCGCTCGAATCGAACTCAATGGGGGACTCGGTCAGAACGACAGCGGCCAATTGCAGCTGCGCGCCGCACGGACCGGCCTGGGCGCCAACAACCAAGGGTCCGGCTTGGACGTGCGCATCGCGCAGATCGATGCGACCCTGCGAGGCATCGCGCGCATCGACATCGAGGCCGTGAAGGTCCACGAAGGGATCGATGAGATCGTCATGGGCGTGGTGCCATCGCCTGCGCCTACGCCTACGCCGACACCTCCGACACCGACACCGACACCGACTCCGACTCCGCCCGCGCCTACCCCGCCGACGCCCACGCCGACCCCGCCGACGCCGACACCCACGCCGACACCCACGCCTACACCGCCGACGCCGACACCACCCACACCACCGGCGCCCACCCCGAGCAACCCGTCGGCCGGCAATGGCAATGACACCAGCAAGGACCGGCTGCCGCCTGCGCCGCCGCTGGTCCCGCCGACGCCCATCCCGAACATTCCTTCGGCCGGCAATGGCAATGACACGAGCAAAGACAGGCTGCCGCCTGCGCCGCCGCTGTCGCCAACGCCAACGCCAACGCCAACGCCGACGCCGACGCCGACGCCGACGCCGACGCCGACGCCTCCGACGCCTCCGACACCTCCGACGCCGACGCCAACGCCAACGCCGACCCCAGCGCCAACTCCACCGACCGTCCCTTCGACCGGCAATGGCGCTGACACCGGAACCCAGCTGCCACCGGTGCCGCCTTTGACACCCACGCCGGCGCCGACGCCGACACCTCCTGCGCCCACACCGCAGCCCACGCCCACGCCGCCGCCGCTCCCTTCGGCAGGCAACGGCACCGACACCGGCGACAAGTTGCCGCCCTCACCCGGTGGCGAGACGCCCACACCTGGCCCGACACCGACACCAACGCCCGGCAACCCGTCAGCGGGCAACGGCAACAACACCACGAAGGATCGGCTGCCCCCGGTGCCGCCGCTGCTTCCTCCTGCGCCCAGCCAACCATCGGCAGGCAATGGCAACAGCAGCACCAAGGACAAACTGCCCCCGCAAAGCCCACTCAGCGCGGCTCAGCCCTTGAACGGAGCTTCGTCGGCACCGAGCCGGACGCTGTTGGTCGGCACCGTCGCCCAGGAACAGCCCTCGGTCGGCAATGGCAATGACACGACCAAGGACCGCTTGCCCCCAAGCGCGGGAGGCACGCCGACGCCTACGCCCACGCCTACGCCTACGCCGACACCGACCCCAGGCCCAAAGCCGGGGCAACTGTTCATTGCCGCTGTTCAGGCCGAGAACCAGGATTTTGTTGAAGGCAAGCAGGGCGGCGGAGCCGAATGGATCGCATCTCGCCTGGGCGCTACGCAGCCTGACATCCAAGCGCGGATCCGCGTCCATGCTGGCACCGAAGTTCGGTCCAGCGGTGATCTGAAGTTGGCCGCCGATTGGAACCTGCCGGTGCTGAATCTTGCGCAACGCGAGCGCAGTCCGCATGCAGGCGAAAGCAGTCTGAGCCTGCGTGCCACCGGCAAGCTCTTGCTGGAGCATGGGGTGAGCAGCGGCTTCCGCAGCCCTGGCAGCGAGTCCGACGCAGATTCCTCTCGCTGGGTGGCCACCAGTGATCGAGCAGGCGACCTCAGATTGGTGGCCGGGGCTGACCTCAGCTCCGCCGACCTGCTGGCAACCCGCACGAGCGACAGTGCGGCCGGCTCCAAAGGCGATCTGGTCCTGGGCCGCACGCCGTCAGCACCCGGATCTGCGGTGCCTTGGGTGGGCGTGCGCAGCACGACAGGCCGCTTGCAAATGGCGGCCGCCCAAGACATCGTATTCGTCAATTCAGGCGCCCAGGTCTACACCACGGGTGCCCCCGTGTTGGCCCTTGATCTGACACCAACACCAACTCCGACTCCGACTCCGACACCGACACCGACACCGACACCGACTCCCACGCCCACGCCCACGCCCACGCCGACCCCAACGCTGCCCTCCGCCGGCAATGGCAGCGACACCGGCAGCAAGCTCCCGCCTGCGCCACCCGGTTCGCCGACGCCGACGCCGACGCCCACGCCCACGCCCACGCCCACGCCCACGCCAACGCCAACGCCAACGCCGACACCGACACCGACACCGACACCGACACCGACCACGCCTTCGGCTGGCAATGGCAATGACACGAGCAAAGACAAGCTCCCCCCTGCACCGCCGCTGACACCGCCGACTCCGACTCCGACTCCGACTCCGACGCCCACGCCCACGCCCACGCCCACGCCTACGCCTACGCCTACGCCTACGCCAACTCCAACTCCAACTCCAACTCCAACTCCAACTCCAACTCCGACGCCGACGCCGACGCCGACGCCGACTCAACCATCCGCAGGCAATGGCGCCGACACCGGCAACACGCTGCCGCCGGTTCCACCACTGACTCCGACGCCGACGCAACCTCCTGCGCCGACGCCAACGCCAACGCCTACCCCGGTGCCACCAGGCCCGACCGTCCCTTCGACAGGCAACGGGACCGACACCGGCGACCAATTGCCTCCAGCGCCTGGCGGCGGCACACCCGCACCCAGCCCGACTCCCACGCCAGGCACACCTTCTGCGGGCAACGGAAACGACACAAGCAAGGATCGCGTGCCGCCCGCACCACCCTTGGCGCCTACGCCTACGCCTACGCCTACGCCTACGCCTACGCCTACGCCCACGCCCACGCCCACGCCCACGCCCACTCCTACCCCGACTCCTACTCCTACTCCTACTCCTACTCCTACTCCTACTCCGACTCCGACTCCGACTCCGACTCCGACTCCGACCCCCACTCCCACTCCCACTCCCACTCCTACACCCACACCGACACCGACGCCGACGCCGACGCCGACGCCAACACCGCCCGCTCCAGCACCCTTGCCGTCCGCGGGCAACGGCAACGACACCAGCAAAGATCGCCTGCCTCTGTAGCCGCCATTGGCGCCCGTGCCTACGCCAGCCCCGGCGCCTACGCCTACGCCAACGCCAACGCCGCCCTCTCCAGCACCCTCACCCTCCGCGGGCACCGGCAACGACACCAGCAAAGATCGCCTGCCTCCCGAGCCGCCATTGGCGCCCGTGCCTACGCCAGCCCCGGNGCCGACGCCGACGCCAACACCGCCCGCTCCAGCACCCTTGCCGTCCGCGGGCAACGGCAACGACACCAGCAAAGATCGCCTGCCTCCCGAGCCGCCATTGGCGCCCGTGCCTACGCCAGCCCCGGCGCCTACGCCTACGCCTACGCCTACGCCTACACCAACACCAACACCAACACCAACACCAACACCAACACCACCAGCTCCAGCACCCTTGCCCTCCATGGGCAACGGCAATGACACCAGCAGAGATCGCCTGCCTCCCGAGCCGCCATTGGCACCCGTGCCTACGCCAACGCCAGCGCCAACGCCAACGCCAACGCCAACGCCGGTACCGACGCCAACAGCGCCCTCTCTGGGCAATGGCAACGAGACCACCAAGGATCAATTGCCGCCAGCGCTGACCACCGCCGGTTCGTCTACAGGGACTCAAGCGGCTGCACCGGGCCAGGCGCTGACGGACCAACCCTCAGCCGGCAATGGCAATGACTCCACCAAAGACAAGTTGCCACCGCCCGACCAGGTCAAGCCGGGTGAGCCCGTGCCGACACCGCCCCCTGCGCCCTCACCGGCGCCGACGCCGGTGCCCGCTCCCACCCCGGCACCGGCACCGGCACCGACACCAGCGCCAACGCCAGATGCACTGCCTGAAGCGCGGCTGGGATTCGACCTGGCCCTGCTGGACTCGAATCTGGCCGTGCGTGGCTTGAGCCCCTTCCTGAGCGGAGGCGGTACCGTCAAGCTCAAAGCCGGTCGGGACATCCGGGCGGCAGCGCCGAACCGCGAACAGCGCTACATCACCGACTGGTGGTGGCGCAGCGGCGGCGAAGAGCTGCCCGATGCGACCTGGTCTCGCTATGACCTGTTCAACCAATCCGTCGGCAGCTTTGGTGGCGGCGACGTCAAGGTACAAGCGGGTCGCGATGCACTGCAGCTTCGCGCCTCCGCGGCTGGCAGCGGCTGGCAACAAGCCGCCGATCCGACCAGCGGCCGTGCGGCGACCCAGGCTCGTTTCGACGGTGGTAGCCTCAGCGTGGCGGCGGGACGCGATGTCGTCAGCGGCATGTTGTTCGCTGCCGGGCAACATCTGGACGTCATGGCGGGCCGCAAAGTTCGGGCCGATGAGCAACTGCCCGTCACGCTGGACCCTGGCCTGCAACTGATCCATCAGGGCACCGAGCTGCGCGTGCAGGCAGCCGGAAGTTTGGATGTGGCCAGCGTGCGCAGCGCCGGATACGCGCATGCAGACTCGGCCAACAGCCTGGGCGAGGGCAAAGCCATAACAGGCCTCGACCGCGGTGCCAGCCTGCTTCTGCAGAGTTCGGCAGCTTCCATCACGTACGCGGGAGCGCAGCAAAAGCTGGCGGTCGGTACGCCCGATGCGCTCGGCTCGGTGCTGCCAGAACAGCTGCGCGTGTTCGCTCCGCAAGGATCGATCACGCTGACGGGCAGCAATGTTCAACAAGCCAGCGAACAGGCCAAGACCCAGCTGCTGGCCGGCAAAGACCTGAGCATCGACCGACTGGAAGTGTTGGCCGCCGGCCCGGCAGAAGTGCTGGCCACACGCGACCGAGCCAATTTGATCGACCAGCTCAGCTTGGGCCGGCGCGCCAATCGTGAGTCGCAGCTGGACACCAGCAACCGCGACCCGGTTCAGCTGCTGGCGCAAAGCGGAGATTTGCAGATCAACAACCTGCTGGCCTCGGCACGGCCCCTGCGTGCACAAGCCGGGCGGGACCTCGTCTTCGGCAACAACGGTGTGATCGAGGTGCAGCATCAGCACGCGCTGTTCCAGCCCGGCACCAACTTGCAACTGGCCCAGCTGCACGAGTTCAGTTTGCTGAAGGCCGGCCGTGACATTGCGCTGCCAAGCGGCTCCGCCGGTGCCCATATCGAAATTGCCGGCCCCGGCGATCTCGTCCTGCTCGCAGGAAGAGACATTGACCTCGGCGGTGGTGCCGGCGTGGTCTCGAGCGGCGCCATCAACAACAGCGTGCTGCTGCCAGCAGGCGGCGCCAACATCACCGTGGTGGCAGGCCTGCGGGCCGACGAACGCGACTACCGCACAGCGGTGGCGCAAGGCTTCCATGTGCTGGGCGTGACCGGCCTGCAAAACCAAGCTGCTGCCCTGTACCGATTGCTGGGCGGCGCGCCAGGATCGTCCTTCGAGAAGCTGGGGCCCGCCGAGCAATTGGCAGCGGTTCGAGCCTTGCTCGGCCAGTCCGCCGCCGATGTCTCACTGGCGAGCTATGTGCAAAGCCTGCCCTCACGTGCGGATGCGGGTGAGCAAGCCCTTCGCGTTGCCGCATTGCTGGGCAAGCCGGTGGACGATGCGGCCGTGCGAAGCTATATCGCCAGCACGCCCCAGCTCACACGACCGAGCTGGAGTGAACTGTCGATGCCCCAGGCACTTGAAGCCTTGCAAAGCTTGAGCAGCACCCAGCAGCGCGGCGCCGCCTTGCAGGCACTGGCCGGCTCTCTGGCGGCCTTGCCCCAAGCTCAGCGCCTCTCGGCATTGGCAAGCTTGAGCACGCCACAGCAACTCAAGGCCATGGCGGACTATGTGCGCACCGTCAGCGGCGAGGCCATCAGCGACGCCCAGGCCTTGACTCGCTTTGAAAGCCTGCCACTGGAGCGCCAGCTGCCCTGGTTGAACAAGATCTTGATGAGCGAGCTGCGCAGCGCGGGCCGCGCAGCCGCAATCACGGAAGACGCAGCACGCTGGGCTGCCTACGCGCCGGCCTATCAAGCCATCAACACCCTGTTCCCCTTGGAGCGACCGGCCGGCGAGCTGCGCATGCCGACCAGCCAGGTGAAAACCTTGCAGGCCGGGGACATCACGCTGGTCGTGCCGGGCGGGGGCGCGAACGCCGGAGAGATCGCCTCCAGTGGCACGGCCAAGCGTGCCACCGAGTTGGGCATCGTCACCGTCAACGGTGGCGACATCTCCGCCTTGGTGAGGGATAACTTCGAAGTCAACCAGTCTCGTGTCTTCACCCTCGCCCAGGGCAATGTGCTGCTGTGGGCCTCGCAGGGCAATATCGATGCAGGCCGAGGCGCCAAAACCGTCACGGGTGCCCCAGCCCCGGTCCTGCGCTTGGACGCTCAGGGCAGGCTGGTGTTCGACACCTCGGGCTCCTTCAGCGGCAGCGGCATCGCCGTGCTCAACGCCGCCAGCGATCTGGATCTGTACGCACCCTCCGGCGAGATCAATGCCGGCGAGGCAGGCATCCGCTCGCGTGGCAATGCCTTCCTCGCAGCAGACCGACTGGTCAACGCGGTGGAGATCCAGGTTGGTGGCGTGAGCCGCGGCGGCGGCAAGGTCGAGGCGGCAGCACCGCAAATCACAGCGCCCATTTCAAACGCACTGAGCACCACCTCCGCTGGCCCCGTCTCCAGCGACAAGGAAGACGAGGACCGCCGCAAACGCCGCGCGCGCCGCAATCTGCTGCTGGAGTTCCTCGGCTTTGGCGAGAACTGAAACTTTTCTTGAACACGGACCCTAGACTATGCGCAAACTACTGATCGCCCTGGCCCTCGCCGGCCTCTTGCCTGCAGCCGCCCAAGCCTGGTGGAACTCGGACTGGCAGCAAAGAACCCGCATCACCCTGAACACGTCCTCACTGGGCAGCGAGACCAAGGAGGCCGCCAGCAATGTCGCCGTGGCCGTGCGCCTGCATTCCGGCAACTTCGACTTCGTTTCGGCCAAGGAAGACGGCTCTGACCTGCGCGTGATTGCGGCCGATGACAAGACGCCGCTGAAGTTCAGCGTCGAGCGCTTCGACGGGGTCAACGAACTGGCCGTGCTCTGGGTTCAAGTGCCCAGCGTGCTGCCGGGCAGCGACAAGAACCAGTTCTTCGTCTATGCCGGCAACGCCAAGGCGGCGGCCGAACCGAGTGACCCGGCCACCGCAGGTTTCGACGGCGCCATGCTGGCGGCCTTTCATTTCAGCGACAAGATCGCACCGGGCTCCGACCATCAAGCGCGTGTCAAGCCGGAGGCCCCCCTCACGATTGAAGCCAACGGCCTTTTGGCCGCGAGTGCCAGACTGACGGGCGCCGCCATCAGCTATCCGCTGAGCGACAAGATGATTGTGGAAGGCGGCCAACAGCTGACGGTCAGCCTCTGGGTCAAGTTGGATGACGTGGCACGCGCCGGCCTCCTGAACTGGGGCGGGCTGAGTCTCGCCGTCAAGGGCGGCCGCTTGGTCGCTACGGCCGGCAAGACGGAGCTGGCCGGCGGAGAAATCGCCGCGGCGAAATGGACGCATCTGGCCCTGCGGCTGGGGTCCGGCAAAGCCACCTTGTTTGTCGCCGGCGCCCAGGTGGCGCAGGCCGACGCGGCCACGCCCGCGCTGGGACAAGGCCTGAAGGTCGGTGAAGGCGCGATCGGCTTGCTCGATGAATTGCAGATCTCGAGCACGCTGCGCAGTGCGGACTGGTTGACCGTGAGCGCAGGCGCTCAGGGCGCCGAAAGCAAGCTCGTCGCGTCCCAACGCGAAAGCGCTGACGACGCCGGCGGCGAAGAGCATGCCGGCCATATGGCCATCTTGGTCAAGAACCTGACCACCGATGCCTGGGTGGTGATCATCATCCTGGCCATCATGTTTGTGATCTCGGCCTGGGTGACCATCAGCAAGGGCATCTTGGTCAGCCGAGCCGCGAAGGACAACCTCAGCTTCCTGCGGCGCTTCCGCGACGCAGACAAAAATCTGCTGAAACTCGGCGAAGGGGCTGTGCACAAGCATTCGCCCTTGTTCCGCCTCTACCTGTCCGGTGTCAGAGAGCTGGACAAACGCCAGATCGGCAGCTCCGGCGGCCCCGTTCTGAGCGGCCCGGCCATGAATGCGGTCAAGGCCTCGGTCGACGCCGACTTCGTGCGCGAGAACGCACAACTGAACAGCCAGATGGTGCTGCTGACGATCGCCATCGCCGGCGGCCCCTTCCTGGGCCTGCTGGGCACGGTGGTGGGCGTGATGATCACCTTTGCGGCCATCGCCGCCGCCGGCGACGTCAATGTGAATGCCATCGCACCCGGCATTGCCTCGGCCCTTTTGGCCACCGTGGCCGGTCTGGCGGTGGCAATTCCGGCCCTGTTTGCCTACAACTACCTGGCCGCCAAGATCAAGAACGTGTCCGCCGACATGCAGATCTTTATCGATGAGTTCATCACTCGCGTGGCCGAAGTACACGGCGCGCAGTGAGATCAGCGCTTCCATCCCGTCTGAAGAAGAGAGCACACCATGTCGGCCGACGTCAAAAGTGACAACCAACCGTATGACGAGATCAACGTCACGCCGATGCTGGATCTGGCCTACGTTCTCTTGGTGGTCTTCATCATCCTGACCACCGCATCCGTGCAAGGCGTGAAGGTGAAATCGCCCACCACGCATGCCACCCACAACCTCGCCAAGCCGCAGATCCGCGCCATCACCATCACCGCCGAGGGCGCGGTGTACCTGGATGCCTATCCGGTGACCATGGATCAGATGCGTGACACATTGGCGCAGTACAAAGCAGCCAATCCAGCGCTGCCCTTGGTTCTCAAGGCCGATGCCGCGGCGCAATACGAGAAGGTGATGGAGGTCCTGGAAGTGGCCAAGAAGCTGGACATCACGGAGATCGGCCTGGTCACCAAGCGCTCGGCGCCTGAGCTGTAAACAAAGGATGTGGCATGCAAGTCATCAATGAAGTCAAACCGATCGACACCATCAATGTCACGCCCATGCTGGACTTGGCCTATGTGCTGCTGGTCGTGTTCATCTTGATGACCACGGCTTCGGTACAAGGCCTGCCCATCAGCATGCCCAAGCCCAGCAACAAGCCCAGCACCGAGAAACACGAGTTGAAGATCGTGCAGGTGATGGCAGACGGCGGCGTGCTGATCAACGGCGTTGGCGTCAGCCTGGCCGAACTGGAGCAACAGCTGCTGGCGGCGAAAGCACAGGACTCGCAAATGTCGGTCGCCATCAAGGGTGATGCACGCACCCAATATGCCAGCGTGGTGGCGGTGATCGATCTGTGCAACCGCCTGCAGGTCAATATGGGCCTGGTCACGGCCAAGATCGGTACTTGAGGAAGACGAACGTGAAAACCGGTTTAGCCGAAGACCATCTCGACGATTCGACTCAGCGCGTCTGGTGGATTCGCCTGGGTCTCGCCCTGGCCTTTCTGGCCGTGATCGCGGCCGGCCTCTGGGCCGTCAAGAGCATGAAGAGCCCCCAAGGCCCGACCCAGAAGGTCGCCAAGATCAGCATCCTGCCGGACACGCCACCGCCTCCTCCGCCACCCAAGATCGAACCCAAGAAGCCGGAGCCGCCCAAGGACGATCCCAAGCAAGTGGTTCGAGAGGATCAGATCAAACAGGCTGAGGCGCCCAAGCCGGCCAATGAACCCATCAAGATGGAAGGCGCGGCCGGAGACCAGCCCAGCGCATTTGCGGCCGGAGGCGTCAGCAGGGAGTACAGCGGCGGTGCGCCGAGCACCGGCGCCTCGGCCGCCGGGTTCAGTGGCGCAGATCGCGCGCAAGAGCGTTTCTATGCCAACAGCGCGCGCCAATTGCTGCGCGATGAACTCGAGCGCCGACTGAAGAGTGAGGCCGAGCAGCTGACGGCCACCTTCGCCATCTGGCTGGAGCGTGACGGCAGCATCCAGCGCTTCGAACTGAGCCCCAGTGGGGACGCCAGTGCCGATGCCGCCATGCAGGCCGCTTTGGGAGAGGCTTCGCGCTCGTTCAAATTGCCGCCGCCTCCGCCCATGCGCCAACCCATGCGCTTTCGCCTGAGTGTCAGGCCCCAAGCCTGACACCCCAACACATTCCCTTCTTGCATCCCGTCATGAAACCCAATGCCCGCATTGCTGCCCACCTGACTGTCCTTGCCCTGGCAGCGTCGCTTGCCAGTGCCCCCGTTCAAGCACAGAGTTCCGATGAACAGCTGCAGCAACTGCAGCAATTGCGCGCGACCACCTTGGCCTTGATTGACGCCATGGTGAACCAAGGTCTGTTGTCACGCGAGCGCGCCGACACCATCTTGCGCCAAGCCAACCAAGCCTCAGCGCCCCCAAGCACGGCAGCCAGCGCTGCGGCGGCGACGCCGAAGATTCAGCGCATTCCCTATGTGCCAGAGACCGTGCGCCAGCAGATCCGCGATGAAATCAAGACCGAGGTGCTGGCACAGGCACGGGGCGAACGCTGGGGCGAACCCGGCAGCCTGCCCGAATGGTTGGGCCGCACCACCATCGAAGGCGATGTGCGTGTGCGCAGCCAGAGCGAGATGTTCTCCGAGACCAACCTCCCGGCCGAAATCTTCCGCGCGCAGACCAGTTCACCGGCCTGGGCGCCGGACCTGACGAACACGACGGTGGACCGGCAACGCCTCACCTTGCGCGCGCGACTGGGCATTCTCTCGAAGTTGTCGGACCAGGTCAGCACCGGGCTGCGCCTGTCCACCGGCACCACCAGCGGCCCGACATCCAGTTCGCAAACCCTGGGCACCCAGCTGAACAAGGCCAGCGTCGTGCTCGACCGCGCCTGGCTGCGCTGGCAGCGACCGGCCGGTGCAACGGCGATGAGCGCTGACTTCGGCCGCATGCCCAACCCGTTCTACAGCAGCGATCTGAGCTGGCCCGATGACCTGTCCTTTGACGGCGTGGCTGCGAGCGTTCGGCACAGCCTCTCAACACGCCAGCAATTCTTTGCCACCGCCGGTGTATTCCCGCTCGAGGAGCTGAACCTTTCGGCGCGTGACAAGTGGTTGATCGGTGCTCAAGTGGGCGCCGAGCTGCCGGTGGTGGACGGTGCAAGCTTGAAGGTAGGCCTGGCCGCCTACGAGTTCCGCCATGTCGCCGGGACACGCGAGAGCAACCCGCCACCGAGCGGGCCGCGCAGCGGCACGCAGAACTACTTCGCCAGCCAGTACCCGAGTTCGCTGCGCTTGAAGGGCAACACCCTGATCAACCTCAACGACCCGAGCAGCACGGCCGCGCCCACCTGGGGCCTGGCGTCGCGCTTCCGGCCGATCAACCTGAACACCACCCTGAACCTGAGCTACTTCGCGCCGGTGATGGTCAACCTGAGTCTCGACTGGATCAAGAACACGGGCTTTGATCTGGCCGACATCCGCGCCCGCTCGGGCGCGGCACTGCCAAACCTCGAGGCCAAGACCAATGCCCTGCAAGGCCGCCTCGGCGTGGGCATGCAAAGCCTGGCGCGGCGGGGCGACTGGCAAGCCTTTGCAAGCTACCGCCACATGGAACGAGATGCCTGGATCGACGGTTTCACCGACACCACCTGGCATTTGGGTGGCACCAACTACAAGGGCTGGTCCCTGGGCGGCAGCTACGCACTCGATCGCAACTTCTGGATGGGCCTGCGCTGGGCCAGCACCCGCAATCTCGACGACGGCGTGCGCTTCCTGGCGGTACCCGGTGATGCGAGCAGCTTGAGCGGCAACCTGAGCAGCGCGCCGCTGCGCATCGACGTGTTTCAGCTCGATCTGAACGCACGCTTCTGAACGGGAGAGCCTGATGATCAAGACGACCTCGATCATGCTGCTCTTGGCGGTTTTCCTGAGCAGCGGCGCTTCGGCGCAGGATGGCAAAGCCTCAAAGGAACGTGAGGCACTCCGCCGCGCACAGGGTGCGCTGCGAGAAGCGCAGACGCAGATCGGCAGCCTACAGGCTGAAAAAGCAGCGCTGGAGGCCGAGCGCGCTCGCCTGGCCGCAGTGGCCGACGGGGCCAAAGCACAGGCCCGCGGCGGCGAGGCCAAGCTCAAGAGAAGCCAGCAACAGCAGCAAGAACAGGCGCAGGCCGAAATGGCGGCGCTGCGACGTGAAATGCAGCAAAACCTGGACGCCTCCGCAGCCCGCGAGCAAGCGCTGCAACAGCGGGTGTTGACCCAGGGGCAAGAATTGCTCGAACGGACCCAAACCACCTTGAGCTTGCGCACCCTGCTCGAACGAAGCACCGAAGCCCTGGCCGAAGCAGAAGCTAAAAACCGCAAGCTTTTCGCCATTGGGCAAGATCTGGTGCAGCTCTATCTGAACCGCACGCCGGCCGACCTCGATGCGCTGAATGACCCCTTGCTGGGCCTGGGTGCCGTGCGAATGGAAAGTCATGCCGAAAGCCTGCGAAGCCAGCTGGCCCAGCAGCGTACGGCTCGCTAAGGGTGAAGAGCAAAGCGCTGAAATGAGTGCACTCCCAGCAGAATTGCGACAGTGGCTGGCCACCAACCTGCTGCGCGGTTGTACCCCACAGAGTATCGAGGCCGGTCTGATCGCTGCGGGCATCGAAGCCGAACAAGCCGCGCGCGAGATCCAACAAGCCACCCATCACCCCTACCTGCTGGCGGCTGCCGGCTTGCAAAACAAGCTGGCTCGCCGCGAATCCCTGCTGAAGACGCTGGATTGGCAGCTGCGCCGCACACCCGCCTACGCGCCTTTGCAGCGCCAGCCGCTACCGCCCTACTCGCAGTTCCTGCAGGACTTCTACTACACCAACAGACCGGGGCTGTTCAGCGGGGCGGTAGACCATTGGCCTGCCCTGCAATGGACACCGCGCAGCTTGGCTGAGAAGGCGGGGCTGGACACGCGGGTGCAAGTGCAATGGGGGCGCGAGAGCGATCCAGACTACGAACTTCGCAGTCCCTCGCATCGCCAAGAAATGGACTTGGGTGCGCTGGTGGACTTGATCGAAACGGCCGGCAGCAGCAACGACTTCTACCTGACTGCCGGCAATCGGGCGCTTGCTCGGGAAGGCATGGCGCGACTGCTTGAAGACATCGGCAGCCTCGGGGATGGCTATCTCCACCCGGAGCGCCCCAAGCAGGAGATGCATTTGTGGCTGGGGCCAAGCGGCGTGCGCACGCCGCTGCACCACGACCTGACCAACAACCTGTTTGTGCAGCTGCACGGTGAAAAGCGCTTCTTGATGGTTCCCGCCTTGCAGGCACCCTATCTATGCAATGAGGTGCATGTCTTTTCGCCCGTCGATCTGAGCGCACTCACGAGCGAACACCGTGCTCAACTGAGTGTGCTGGATGTGCGAATCGAGCCGGGCGATCTGCTGTTCATTCCGGCCGGTTGGTGGCATCAAGTCGAGGGCCTGAGTGCCAGCATCAGCCTGTCTTTCACTCAGATCAATCTACCGTTCAACGGCTTCATCGATTTCCCTTGAACGCCCCTTTTTGCTCACTCGGCCTGCAGCGCGTACCTCGTGTAGAAACGCCGCCCCTGCATGTCCTGAGCGCCCAGCCAGATTTCGGCCGACAGGGTCAGGGGATTGGGCAAGCTCAGGCCGGGCAGCGCCACGGCGGTCTTGGGGGGCAAGGGTGGCGCGTTGTCGACCAACAAGGGCACAAAGCCGCCCGTCAACAAGGTGCGCACGCTGATCAAGCGCATGTCCGGGTTGGCGGCCGCCCAAGTGGCGTAGTTGATGGTGAAGCCGTCACGCAAGGCGGCGGCCTTGAGCGGCGCTGTGGCCGTGACCGCGTCCAGGCTGGGGAAGCGGCTGCGCGCCGTGTCGGCGGGCACATCGGCCGGCAGGAAGACTGAGCGAGTTTCAGCCGCGCCGCCCGAGGTGTAGGCGGCCACGAACTTGGCGCCGCGCTGGCTTTCCGCGCTGCCCAGCCAGCCTATGGCGGACTGCTGCAGGGCACTGTCGGCGATGCTGCCGATCGGGGTCACCCGGGTCGCCCCGGGGGTGTAGGAAATACACAGCAAGGGCCGGCTGCAGTAGGCAAAGGGAATGCTGTAGCCACTGGGCATCTGCACGGTGGCGGTGTCCAGCAGCTTGACCGGTGTGGCAGCGCTGGTCTGCGCCTGCATCTCGACCTGGATACCAACCCAGGGATTGGGCTTGGTCGCGCTGTTGACCGCACCATCTGCCGCCAGATCGAGCACGCTGACCGGATAGACATTGATGTCCAGCTTGCGGGCATTGCCGATCAGACTCCACTTGCCACCGGTGGTGGCCGGCGCGGCGGCCTTGGTGAAGGTGGCGGCGTCACTGAAATATTCGAGCACGGCACCGCTGGAATCGCTGACGGTTGCGGCCACCATCACGCGCTTGCACAAGCCGGCCGTCAAGACGTCATCGGCACAACCGAGCACCATCAGCCGGCCCAGCTGGCGCTTGTTGGCGGCATAGGCGGCCAGGCGAGCGGCCAGATCGGCCTTGCTGCCGGCGTTGTGGCTTTCGTAGGTACCCAGCAGGGCCGAGGCGCTGAAATCGGCGGCCAGTTTGCCCTGGGCGATCAGGTTGTTGAGGCCGGCGCTCAGCTCATCCAGGCTGGCCAGATTGTCCAGCGTGGCCTTGGACGTGGAGGCGAGTTTGAGGCTTGAGCTGATGGCATTGGCGGGCAAGCCGCCGGTGGTCTTGACCAGCTCAGTCTGGGCCGCAGCCAGACCGACCACCACCTCGGGCACGGCCGTGGGCTGCAGCTTGTTGCTGATCAGGAGCTGATCCACGCCCTTGTTGCTGCGGGCCACCTGAACACGCAGAACCTCCAGCAGCAGGTCTTGCACGCTCTTGTTGGCCGCAAAGCTGGCATCTGACAGCAGATTCAAGGTGGCCGTATTGGTGATCTTGAGGTCGGTCAGCTGGGTCTTGATCAAGGTCTTGACGAACTCGCCGGCTGCACTGGCCGCGGAGGCGGCCGGAGCGATCAGTGCGGCACTTGCCGCGGCTGAGGCAAACACAGCCTGCGGTTCGCTGCCCAGGGACAGGGCGACGATGGCCTGGCTCAGCGGTGTGACATGGGCCACCATGGCCGGCTTGGTCGCATCCAGAATGGGCACGATGGAGTGCAGGACCTGTGGACTGCCACTGGAATCCAGGCCGGAGGTTTGGATCAGCAGCGGGCCCTTCAGGCTCTTGCTGCTCAGGCTCAGGCTGTAGCTGCCGTCGCTGGGCTGAGTCGTGGCAGAGCCCACGGCCGCGCCGGCGGCGTCGATCACCTTGATCTGGGCATTGCTGAGCGGCGCCCCGACCGCAGCCACACCGCTGAGCGTGGGCGTCATGGCAAAGGTGGTGACCCCAGCCGCTGATTCCCCGGTGCCGCCGGAATCCGTGCTGCTGCTGCCACCCCCGCCGCCTCCGCAAGCGCTGAGCACCAGGCCCAGAGTCAGACTGGACAGCAGGATCAGGCCGGCCTTCAGACCAGGCAAT
Organism: Kinneretia sp. DJ1R-11; assembly: GCF_025717595.1. Classification (NCBI taxonomy): domain Bacteria; kingdom Pseudomonadati; phylum Pseudomonadota; class Betaproteobacteria; order Burkholderiales; family Sphaerotilaceae; genus Roseateles; species Kinneretia sp. DJ1R-11. The sequence goes on along the minus strand of NZ_JAJIRR010000010.1, from coordinate 139,208 downwards.
GCCGCGGCGGAATGGGAGTGGGGATGCATGAAGTTGAGGCTCGTTCGGGCTGCTATTCCCTTCATCTTAGGCCTCAAGCTGCGCCGGCAAGCGCCGAAGAAGCACGCGCTTTCGGCGCGTTATTCATCCCCTGCCCGGCTACTTCCCCAGCGTCACCCAGGACACCTCGAACCAGTTGTCGGCCCGGTGCACCACCGAGACATTGCTGCGCGCGGCCCAGGGAATCATCTGGCGGTGCAGGGGCAACACCTGGAACTGGTCCTTGAGCTCGGTCAGAGCAGACTTGATCAATTGCTCGCGCTTCTTGGGGTCGACCTCGACGCTGGAAAGCGCGGCCAGGCTGTCGAACTTGTCGTTGCGCCAGTTGCCGTAGTTGTAGGCGCCGATGCCGCGCTCGCCACGGTTGCGGAACACTGGGCCAAAGATGGACTCTGCATCGGTGATGGCACCGCCCCATCCGTACAGGTAAAGGCTGGTGTCGAGCTTTTCCACCTTGGGAAAGAACAGCACCCGCGGCATGGCCGAGACGCGCACCTTGATCTTGAGCTGTGCCCACATGGCGGCCAAAGCCTGGCAGATCTCCTCGTCATTGACGTAGCGGTTGTTCGGGCAGTCCAGGGTGACCTCAAAGCCATCGGCATAACCGGCCTCGGCCATCAACTTGCGCGCGGCTGCCATGTCGAAGGGATAGCGCGCCTCGATCTTGGGGTCGTCGTAAGCCGCCACCGAAGCCGGCGTGAGCCCGCCCGTAGGCACGCTCAGGCCGTTCATCAGCTTGACCCGCAGGGTCTCGATGTCGACGGCCTGATAGAGCGCGCGGCGCACACGCAGGTCCTTGAAGGGGTTCTTGTCGCCCGGCACATTGCCGTAGAGCAGCTTGTCCCGGCCCTGGTCCATGCCGATGAAGATGATGCGATTCTCGGGGCCATCGATGACCTTGACGCCCTGGGTGTTGCGCAGGCGAAGGACATCGCGGGGCGCCGGGTCGAGCACAAAATCCAGCTCACCCGAGACCAGGGCCGCCAGACGCGTGGCGTCATTGGCAATCGGGGTCATGACAATGTCCTGCACATTGCCCTCGAACTTGCCCCACCAGTTCGGGTTGCGTTTGTAGACGGTCTTGATGCCCGGTTGGCGGCTGACCAGCATATAGGGGCCGGTACCGTTGGCATTCATGCTGGTGAAGCCCTCTTCCTTGTTCTTGAAGTCCAGCGGCCGGGTGGAACGGTGGGCCTCGGACCAGGGCTTGCTCATGATCCACAGCGTATCCAGGTGCTGCAGAAAGATCGGGTTGAAGGCGGGCAGCACGAACTCCACGGTCTGCTCATCGACCTTGCGCGCCACACCGACGGCATTGGCATAGATGGACAGCTGAGAGGTGCTCTCCTTGGCGCGCTGGATGGAATAGACGACATCGTCGGCCGTGAAGGGCTGGCCGTCGTGGAACTTGACGCCCTGGCGCAGCTTCATGCGCCACAGCAGCGGACCGACCTGGCTCCATTCGGTGGCCAAACCGGGCACGATATTGAGATTGCGATCGCGCCGGGTCAGGCGCTCATAGACCTGGCCATTGACCATATTGGTCATGCTCTCGTTCTGCGAGTGCGGGTCCATGGTCTGGGGGTCACCCTGACTGGCCCATTTCAGAGTCTGCGCCTGGGCCGCAACCATGGGCAAACAAGCTCCGAGCGCAAGGCCCATCACCAGAGAAGACAGAGTTTTCATCGCCACACCCTCAAGCCGTATCGACGGCCGAGTGTAGGGAGCGGGCACAGCCCGGCCGCATGGGGTAAACCTTCAGGGCAAGTCACGTGAGGCGGCGCGGCGACGCACACCGCGGGGGTCAGGTCTTGCGCCAGATGTCGTCGAGGTGGGTAAAGCCCCAATCCTGCGGCGACTCGCGCCCCACCACACGGTCACCGACCGCCGGGTTGGAGAGGTCCAGTTGCTGAACCGGGATCGGAAGTTTGGACTTGGTGGAATAGAACACCCGCACATGGGGCGCAGCCAGATTCTGCGGATTCAGATCGATGACCACCGCCAGGCGGCCCGAGTCCAGGCGAACCAGGCTGCCCACGGGGTAAATGCCCACGCTCTTTACGAAAGCCTTGAAGACCACCGGGTCGAACTGCCCGGTCCACTGCGCCATGCGCTGTATGGAGCCAGCCGGATCCCAAGCCGCCTTGTAGGGTCGGGTCGAGGTGATGGCGTCATAGACATCGCAGACCGCGCCCATGCGGGCCAGCAGGCTGATCTCCTCGCCCTTGAGCCGGTGCGGATAGCCGCTGCCGTCCATCTTCTCGTGATGGTGGAGGCAGACATCCAGCGCAGCCTCAGGTACGGCACCACCTTCCTTGAGCATCATGTAGCCACGCATCGGGTGCGCCCGCATGATGTCGAATTCCGCCTCGGTCAGCTGCCCCGGCTTGTTCAACACATCGAGCGGCATCATCATCTTGCCGATGTCGTGCAAGAGGCCGGCCATGCCAGCTTCGCGGGTCTGCGTATCGTCCAGGCCGAGTTGGCGACTCAGCGACACCATCAGCGCGCACACCGCCACCGAATGCATATAGGTGTAATCGTCCTTGGTCTTGAGCCGGGCCAGGCTGATCAGGGCCGATGGGTTGCGCGAGACCGACTCGGCCACTTCCTCGACCAGGGGCATGCACATCTCGGCATCGACCGCCTTGCCCATGCGGGCTTCACCGAACAAGGCGGTGACGGCTTGACGCGAGCGGTTGATGGTCTGCACCGCGCGCCCCATCTCGGAACCCATGCTGACACGCTCCGGACGGGCGAGCGCAGCCGTCGGTGCCGGAGCGGGCGCAGGTGCCGGAGGCAGTGGAGCGGGCTGAGGCTCATCCATCAAGTCCTGGACCAAACTGTCCGGCGCCGGCACTGACTGCACATCAACGCCCTTGCTGATGTCGATCCACACCGCCGGCACACCGCTGGTCAGCAAAGCCTCCAGATCGGCCGCTTCACGAAGGACGAACTTGGTCTTCCAAAATGGATGCGACAGCCATGAACCCTCCATGGACTGGAGATACATGCCCAACTGAACCTGTTGGATGGGAATCTTCTTGAGCATGAGCCTGTACAAAAACTCGGGAATGCAAGCGTCTCAGTATGGGGCCGGCAGGGCCAAGGGCAGCCTGGGATCAGGCACAAAAAAGCCGCCCTTTAGGCGGCTTTTTGTGAACTGCTTGGCGCTTGCCGCGCCCGGCGCATTCAACGGAACTTGCTCTGAGGCACGGTGCGCAGCTCGCCCGGCAACGAAGCCAGGTACTTGGCGATGGCCTTGAGTTCGGCGTGGCTGAATTGCTTGACCTGGCCGGCCATGATGGCGTTGCCACGGCCGACCACAGCATTGCCTTCAGTCTGGTAAGACTTCAGGGCCACATTCAGGTAATCCGCGTGTTGACCGGCCAACTTGGGGTAGCTGCCGTCGATGGGCTTGCTGAAGTTGGCGCCGTGGCAAGAAGCGCAAGCGCCCTTGGTCAGCAGTTCGGCCACTTGAGCCGAGGGAGCCGCCGCGGTTTCAGGCAGCGTCTGGGCCGGAGCCTGCTTCTCGTAGAAGGCCGAGATGTCGGCGATGTCCTGCTCGCTCAGAGACTGAGCAATGCCGCGCATGGTCGGGTGCTTGCGCTCGCCCTTGGCATAGGCCGTCAAGGCCGCGGCAATGTACTTGGCGTTCTGGCCGGCGATCATGGGCACTTTGTGCACTTCAGGAAAGCTGGCTTGGTAGCCCGGGATGCCATGGCAGCCAATGCACATGGCGATCTTGTCCTGACCGATGGTGGCCGCGGGAGCGGCGTCCTTGGCGAGAACGGAGGCGCTGGCGCCGAACAGCGTGGCCAGAGCGAGCGAGATCTGCAGCAGTTTTTTCATGGTCCCGGGGTGTCTAGATCTTGTACCGACGGGCATTATAGGGGGCCACTTATACTGAATCGTCACCTTCAGGACTTTGATCCACACCATGAAATTTGCAGGTTCCGAGCACTACATCGCCACCGATGACTTGAAGCTGGCCGTCAACGCCGCCGCCACCCTGCAGCGGCCCCTGCTGCTCAAGGGCGAGCCCGGCACCGGCAAGACCATGCTGGCCGAAGAAGTGGCGCGCAGCTTGGGGCTGCCACTGTTGCAGTGGCACATCAAGTCCACCACCAAGGCCCAGCAAGGCCTGTACGAGTACGACGCGGTCAGCCGCCTGCGCGACAGCCAGCTCTCCGGCATCGAAGGCGTGGACAAGGTCAGCAAGATCGAGAACTACATCATCAAGGGCGTGCTCTGGCAGGCCTTCGAGGCCGATCAGCCCGTCGCCCTGCTGATCGACGAGATTGACAAGGCCGACATCGAGTTCCCGAACGACCTGCTGCGTGAAATCGACCGCATGGAGTTCTACTGCTACGAGACTCGCCAGCTGATCAAGGCCAAACACCGCCCCCTGGTCTTCATCACCTCGAACAACGAGAAGGAGCTGCCCGACGCTTTCCTGCGCCGCTGCTTCTTCCACTACATCAAGTTCCCAGACCCGGTGACCATGCAGGCCATCGTCGATGTGCATTTCCCCGGCCTCAAGAAAGAGCTGCTGGCCGCCGCCCTCAAGACCTTCTTCGATGTGCGCAATCTGCCCGGCCTAAAGAAGAAGCCCAGCACCTCGGAACTGCTGGACTGGCTCAAGTTGCTGGTGGCCGAAGACATGCCGCCCGAGACCCTGAGCCAGCCGGGTGCCGAGCACCTGATCCCGCCCCTGGTGGGCGCCTTGCTGAAGAACGAGCAAGACCTGACCCTGTTCGAAAAGCTGGTCTTCATGCAGCGCCAGCATCGCTGAAGCCGCTATGGACAAGAACCTGAAACAAGGCCTGAAGCAAGGCCTGGCCGACGCCTGCGGCTTTGTGCTGGGCGCCCTGGCCGGCTGGGAGCTGGGCCGCGCGCTGGGCTTCGATTTCATCGGCAGCACCGAGTGGCAGCTGCCCCAGCTGCTGGGCCTTGGCTTCATCCTGGGCGGCTGTGGTGTCGGGCGCTGGGCAGCACGGGCCCTGCTGGCCCAGCTCGACGGCCTGAACCGCAAGTAGTTCCTCCTCTCTTCCCCCTCCCTCTTTCGAGAACCGACCATGGCGGCATCCCCACGCGCAGCAAAGCACACAAATTTTGATGTGGAGGCCCTCTGGGACCTGGCGCGCATCGGCGCGCCCAGCCTCTCGCCCGATGGCGCCCAGGCCGTGGCCAGCGTCAGCCGCTGCGACATGGCGAGCAACAAGACCGAGTCCCACCTCTACCTGCTGTCCACCCTGGGCGGCGAGCCGCGCCAGCTGACCCAGGCCGGCAGCCCCGACAGCAAGGACGGCGCGCCGCAGTGGAGCCCGCGCGGCGACCGCATCGCCTTCATCGCCCGGCGCGAGCAGGAAGGCGCCAAGGACAGCGAGCCGCAGCTCTATGTCATCGCCGCTGACGGCGGCGAGGCCCGCCGCGTCGGCCTGCCCGGCGTCGGCGTCGCCACCGGCGTGCAAGCCTTCAAGTGGTTCCCCGATGGCCGGCGCATCGCCTTCATCTCCTGGGTCTGGCCCGAGCTGAAAGGTCAGTCCGCTCAGGCGCAGGCGCTCAAGGACTTCAAGGACCGCAAGGAAAGCGGCTACGTCACGGCAGACGCCGTCTACCGCTACTGGGATCACCACGTGCCCATGGGCCGGGTGCCGCATCTGCTGGTCGTCGATGTGGACAGCGGCAAGGTGCGCGATCTCTTCGAGGGCACGGACCTGGCCCTGAGCCTGGCCGACCCCGACGAGCACAGCTTCGACATCTCGCCCGATGGCCGCCGCATCGTCTACGCCTTCGACCCAGCGGCTGAAAAACGCCTGGACCACTGCTTCGCCCTCGGCGAGGTGGAGGTCAAGAGCGCCCAGCACCGCGTGCTCTTGCAGGTGGACGGCTGGGATTTCCGCGCGCCGCGCCACAGCCATGCCGGCCAGCATCTGGCCTTCATTGCCAGCCACCAGGGCCTCAAGCACACCATGCCAGGCCAACTGGCCGTGCTGGACACGGCCGGCCACTGGGCCGTGATGTCGGCCGACTGGGACCATGAAGTCAGCGCGCCCCTGGTCTGGGAGGAAGACGACCTTTCCATCCTGCTGGCCGCCGAACAGGCCGGCCGCCGCCACCTCTGGCGCTTCGAGCTGAAGCGCTGCCTGGCCGAGATCGTGTTCGAAGGCGGCCATTTGGGCAGCTTCGCGCTGGCCGCCGGCACCGTGGTGCTGAACCATGACAGCGTGCAGTTCCCGCCGCGACTCTCGCGCCTCCTGGAGGACGGCAGCAGCGCGCGCATCGAGCGCTTCAACACCGAGCATTTGAAGCGTCATGAATTCGGCCAGCACCAGGAAGTGATGCTCAAGGGCGGCCAGGGCGATGAGGTCCAGATGTGGCTGATCTACCCGCCCGGCTTCAACCCGAAGAAAAAAAAGGCCTACCCGGTCATGCATGTCATCCACGGCGGCCCGCACACCGCCTTCGGCGACAGCTGGCACTGGCGCTGGAACCACCAGGTTTTTGCCGCCCAAGGCTATGTGGTGGCCTGCGTGAACTACCACGGCTCGTCCAGCTTCGGCCACGCCTTCCTGGACTCCATCACCCACCGCTGGGGCGAGCTGGAGCTGCAGGACATCGAGGCCGGCACCGACTGGCTGCTGGCCCAGCCCTGGGCCGATGCGAAACGCGTGTTCGCCACCGGCGGCAGCTACGGCGGATACATGGTCGCCTGGATGAATGGCCATGTGCCAGCCGGCCGCTACCAGGCCTATGTCTGCCACGCGGGCTGCTTCGACTGGCAGGCCATGTTTGCCGATGACGCCTACACCTGGCATGCCAAGGAGCTGGGCAGCTGGTACTGGGACGACCCGGCCAAGATCGCCTCGCAAAGCCCGCACAGCTTTGCCCAGCACATGAGCACGCCAACCCTGGTGATCCACGGTGCCATGGACTACCGCGTGCCCGACGCCCAGGGCCTGGCCTACTACAACACCCTCAAGGCCCGCGGCGTGGACAGCCGACTGCTCTGGTTCCCTGACGAGAACCACTGGATCCTCAAGCCCCGCAACAGCCGCCAGTGGTATGGCGAGTTCTTTGCCTGGCTGGCTCGCCATGACCCGGGCGCCAAGGCGGCCAAGGCCTCCAAAAAGCGCTGAGCAGGGCGCTGATAATCGACCCACCCCGCGCCGCGCGTGCCGACTCATTTCTTGCACCCATGCTGATCAAATTCTTCTACACCCTGCGGGCGGCCAAGCTGCCGGTGTCGGTGCGGGAATTCCTCAGCCTGCTCGAAGGTCTGGAGAAAGGCGTGATCGGCAGCGAGGGCGCCGCCTCCCTCGACGACTTCTACTTCCTCGCCCGCACCACCCTGATCAAGGACGAGACGCAGTTCGACAAATTCGACCGCGCCTTTGCCGCCTATTTCAAGGGCGTGGAGCTGCTCAGCGATTTCAGCCAGGAGCTGCCGCTGGAATGGCTGCGCCAGCATCTGCAGCTGGAGCTGAGCGACGAGCAAAAAGCCGCCATCGAGAAGATGGGCTGGAACGAGCTGATGGAGACCCTCAAAAAGCGCTTCGAGGAACAAAAAGAGCGCCACGAGGGCGGCAACAAATGGATCGGCACCGGCGGCACCAGCCCCTTCGGCCACAGCGGCTACAACCCGCAAGGCATACGCATCGGCGGCGCCGGCAAGAACAAAAGCGCCGTCAAGGTCTGGGAGCAGCGGGCCTACAAGGACTACGACGACCAGCTCGAGCTGGGCACGCGCAATATCAAGGTCGCACTGCGCCGCCTGCGCCGCTTTGCCCGCGAGGGCTCGGACCTGGAGCTGGACCTGGGCGACACCATCAGCAAGACCGCCGCCAACGCCGGCATGCTGGACATCCGCATGGTGCCCGAGCGCCACAACAAGGTGAAAGTGCTGCTGCTGATGGATGTGGGCGGCACCATGGACGAGCATGTGCACCGCGTCGAAGAGCTGTTCTCGGCCGCCAAGACGGAGTTCAAGCACCTGGAGTTCTTCTACTTCCACAACTGCGTCTACGACTTTGTCTGGAAGAACAACCGCCGCCGCTTCGCCGAGAAGACCCCCACCTGGGACCTGATCCGCAAATACAACCGTGACTACAAGCTGATCTTTGTCGGCGATGCCACGATGAGCCCCTACGAGATCCTGCAGCCCGGCGGCAGTGTCGAATACAACAACGAAGAGCCCGGCGCCGAATGGTTGCAACGCCTGACCCACGCCTTCCCCAAGTACGCCTGGATCAACCCGGAGCCGCAAGGCGTCTGGCAGTACCGTCAAAGTGTGTCCCTGATCCAGAACCTGATGCAGCAACGCATGTTCCCCCTGTCCCTGCAAGGCCTGGAAGGCGCGATGCGTTTGCTCAGCCAATGAGCCACACCTTGCCCCGGCTGCTGCGCGGCGCCCTGCTGTTCGCGGCGGCGGGCCTGTCCGGCTGCGCCACGATCAGCAGCCTCTGGAAGAACGAGCCACCGCCGGCCAGCGCCACGCCCGGCGCCGATGCCGCGCCGGTGCGCCTGGTGGCCGAGTACGACATGGTGGTCGAGGCGCCCGGTGATCTGCGCGATCTGCTGCAGGAACATCTGGACCTGGCCCGCTTCCGCAGCGCCCCCGAAGACCAGCGCCTGAGCCGCCAGGAGCTGGGCCGCCTGATCCAGGCTGCGCCCCAGCAGGCCCAGGCCTTGCTGGAGACCGAAGGCTTCTTCAGCGCCCAGGTGCAGGTCAGCCGCAACGAAGGCAGCCCGGTGGTGGTGACGGTGAAGGTCGAGCCCGGCCCGCAGACCCGGGTCAAGGCGCTGCAGATCGAGTTCGCCGGAGTCCTGGCCCCGGACCAGCCCCCGGTGGCGGGTGCCGATATGGCCGCCCTGCGCGAGCGCCTGCAGGGCCAATGGTCGCTGGGCCTGGGCCAGGGCTTCTCGCAGCCGCGCTGGTCACAAGCCAAGAACGAGCTGCTGGCCACGGCCCGCGCGCGCGGCTTTCCGCTGGCCACGCTGGACACCCACAGCGCCCGCATCGATGCCGAAAGCCAGAGCGCCGAACTGGAATTGAAGCTGGACAGCGGCCCGCTGTTCCGCCTCGGCGAGCTGCAGATCGAAGGCCTCAAATACCAGCCGCGCAGCAGCGTCGAGCGCCTGGCCGGCTTCAGCGTGGGCCAGCCCTACACCGAGCAGTTGCTGCTGGACTTCCAGGAGCGCTTGGTCCGCACCACCTTGTTCGACAGCGTCAATGTCGACATCCAGCCACTCAGCGATCCGCCCGAGGCCGCGCCCGTGCACATCAAGCTGCGCGAGGCTCCGCGCCAGCAGCTGACCGCCAGCATCGGCTACGACACCGGCAGTGGCCCGCGCCTGGGCGCCGACTACATCCACCGCCGCCCCTTCGGCCTGGACCTGCGTGCGCGCAGCAAGCTCAAGCTCAGCCGCAAGAACAGCTCCTATGACCTGGAGCTGAGCTCGCACCCCCAGCCCGATATGCAGCGCAATGTCGGCGCCCTGTTCCTGGAGCGCAAGGTCGACGACAACAAGACCACGGTCAATCTGCGCGCCCGCGTCGGCCGCACCCGCGAGACCGAGCGGCAGGACCGCACCTACTACCTGGAGCTGCTGCGCGCCCGCGAGACCGACCCGCAAGGCACCATCAGCGCTGGCGCTGCCTCGGCCAATGTGCAGTGGATCCACCGCCGGCTCGACAGCCCGCTCACGCCCACCCGGGGCTACAGCGCCAGCCTGCTGCTTGGCGTGGGCCGGGCCGACAGCACCGAGGCCCGTAACGGCGGATTCCTGCGCAGCCATCTGCGACTGCAGGCCTACCAGCCCCTGCCCGGCGGCTGGTTCGGCAGCGCCCGCAGTGAGTGGGGTCAGGTCTTCGCTTCGCAGGAGGTCGGCCTGCCCGAGAAGCTGCGCTTCCGCACTGGCGGCGACGACACCGTGCGCGGCTACGGCCTCGATGACCTGGGCCCGCGCGATGCCGATGGCAATGCCACCGGCGGCCGCATCCTGTGGAACGGCAGCGTCGAGCTGGCCCATGGCCTGACCGCCAGCATGCCGGCCCTGCTCGGTGCCGTGTTCGTGGACGCCGGCCAGGCGGCCCAGCACTGGCGTGACCTGAAGCCCAGCATCGGCTACGGCTTCGGCATGCGCTACCGCAGCCCCCTGGGCACCTTGCGCCTGGACCTGGCCCGCGGCCAGGAGGCCCAAAAATGGCGCCTGCATTTCAGCGTTGGCATCGCGCTTTGATGATGATGAGCGCCAACGCCGCGAACCCCGACCCGGCCCCATGAGCGAACCCGAATCCACACCTGGCACCCCTACCGCCCCCGCTGGCGACAGCAGCCCTGTGCCCAAGCCCGCCCCAGCCCGCCGCGGCCGCGGCCTGCTGCTGGGCCTGATGACCCTGCCGGTGCTGGCCGGCAGCGCCGGCCTGGGCCTCTGGTGGGGCCTGGGCAGCGAGGCGGGCAGCCGCTGGCTGCTGCAGCAAGTGCCCGGCCTGCAGGTCGAGGCGCCGCAGGGCAGCTTGATCGGCGACTTCTCGGCCCAGAGCCTGAGCCTCACCATACCCGGCGGCCAGGACCGCATCGAAATCGAAGATCTGCGCTGGACTGGCCTGAGCCTGGCCTGGAACCGCTCGCCCCTGCTCTGGGCTGACCTGATGGTCGAGCGCCTGAGTGCCCGCCAAGTGACGGTGCATCTGGCACCCAGCGCCGAGCCCAGCCCGGTGCCCGAGGAGCTGCCCATCCCGCTGGGCGTGCACATCGCGCAGTTGCATGTGGACCGCCTGTCCCTACCCACGCTGAGCCAGCTGCCGGTGCGCGGGCTGCTGGCCCGGGTGGACTTGAGCAGCGTGACCGACAACAGCCCCGGCGCCGAGCACCGGCTGCAGATCCAACAGCTGGCCTGGGACCAATTGCAGCTCAGTGGCAGCGCCACGCTGGGCGCCGGCAGCGGCCTGCTCCTGCAGGCCAGCCTGGGCCTGAAGTCAGCCGCCCAGGCCGATCTGCCGGCCTGGGGCGCGCAGCTGGAGCTGCACGGCCCCTTGGCCCAGCTGCAGCTCAAGGCCGCGCTGAGCGCCCAGAACCAGCAGCTGCAAGCCCAGGCTCAGCTGCGCCCCTTCGCCGCTTGGCCCCTGCCCCAGCTGCAGCTGGACACGCAGCAGCTGGACCTCTCGGCCCTGCTGTCGGGCCTGCCCAAAACTGCGCTGAGCGGACAGGTGAGCCTGCAAGTTGACAGCATCGCTGCAGGCAAGAAAAGCTCGAAGCCACCCGCCCTGCTGATCAAGGCCCATCTCGCCAACCACGCGGCCGGCCTCTGGAACGAACAGCGCCTGCCCGTGCGCCAGCTGAGTCTGGACGCCGAGGCCTCGGCCCAGGACCAGAGCCAGATCCAGCTGCGCGCCTTCGATGTGCTGCTGGGCAGCAGCGCCCTGCCCGCCGGCCGCCTGCGCGGCAGCGGCAAAAGCAGCAGCGCCGGCGGCAGCCAGCTCACGCTGAGCCTGGAGAACCTGCGCAGCGAGGGCCTGGATGCGCGCGCCGCCGGCCTGCTGGCCGCGGGCACGGTGGAGCTCAGCACCTCGCAAGGGCTGATCGCAGCCGGCCATGAGGCCTCAAGCCAACAAGACAAGAAATCAGCCGCCAGCTCGCCGCCGCTCCAACTGCATATCAAGACCGATCTGCAGGGCCGCTGGCTGCCGCCAGGCCCGGTCACGCCGGCTGCGGCGCAGGCCCAGCTGGCCGCGCCGGCGGCCACCAGCCCGCAAAACGCCCCGCTCAATGCCCACAGCCCCGTGCGCCTGCAAGCCAGCGCCATCGCCTCGATGCAAGGCCTGGATTTGCAAGAGCTGCTGATGCAGGCCGGCGAAGCCCAGCTCAAGGGCAGCGCCAAGCTGGACTTAAGCCGCCCCGGCAGCCTGGCTGGCGGCTGGCAGCTGCAGGCCCAGGCCCGCGGCATGGTGCCCGAGCTGCGCCGCATGTGGCCGCAAGCGCCGGGCCCCAGCGCGCGCCTGGACCTGGACCTCAGCGCCGACCTGCAGGCCCCGGCCCAGCAGAGCAAGGCCGGCCTTCTGGCCCAGGCCCCACGCGGCCAGGCCCGGCTGCGCCTGCTGCCCGGCAGCCAGGCAGGCATGGGGCTGGCCGCCGACCTTAGCTATGAGCGTGCCAACGATCAGCAAGTGCCGACCCTGCGCGCCGATCTGCAGGCCGGCGGCAACCAGCTGCAAGGCCGCGCCCAGCTGCTGGCAGATCACAGCGTGGAAGGCCAGCTGCAGCTGCAAGCGCCACAGCTGCAAGCCTTGCTGCCGCTCTGGCAAGCCTTGGCCCCGGCCCTGGCCAAGGGCGAACCGGCCCGTCAGCTGGCCGGCGGTTTGAGCGGACAGCTGGCCTGGCAGGGCCGAGCCGAAGTGGACAAAACCAGTGGCAAGAACGCCAGCAGCAGCACGCCACGCTGGAGCTGGCAAAGCCAGACCGAGCTGCAAGGCCAGGCGCTCAAGCTCGACCAGCTGAGCCTGGACAAGGCCCGGCTGAACGCCAAGCTCGCCAGTGCCCTGAGCGCGCCGCTGGCACTGCAGCTCGATCTGGAGCAGCTCAAGAGCCCCGAGGCCCAGCTGCCGCAAGCTCAGCTGCAAATCAGCGGCAGCTGGGCCCAGCATCAGCTGCAGCTCAGCGGCCTGGGCTCGGCCCTCTTGCCTGCCGCACTGCGCCCTGCGCAGCAGCCGGCCGACCAGCCCTCGCGCAGCCAGTTCCAGATCGGCCTCAAGGGCAGCCTGGGCACGGCCGGAACCGCCAACCCTACAGCGAGCGAACTGGCCCAGCTTTGGGCCCAGGGCGGCCAGTGGCGCGCCACCGGCCTCAGGCTCGACGCGCGCGTGCCCGCCGCCACAGCAGCCAGCAAAACGGCCAAACCGACCGACAAAGCACCCGCCCCCTGGCTGCAGGCGCAAGACCTGGCCCTGCGCGTGGACAGCGGCCCGCAAGGCCTGCTCAGCAGCGCGCAGTTCGAGCCCGGGAGGCTGGAATTGCTTGGCGCCGGCCTGCGCTGGCAGCAGCTGGCCTGGAAGGCCGTCGAGGGGCCCGATCAGCTGCAGCTCGACCTGGCCCTGGAACCCCTGGCCGTGGCGCCCCTGATGGCACGCTGGCAGCCCGATTTCGGCTGGGGCGGCGATCTGGTGGTGGACGGCAGCGCCCGCATCCACACCCTGCCCCAGCTGGGCGTGGAGCTGTCCCTTCAGCGCCGCAGCGGCGACCTCAAGGTCACCGACGACGGCGGCACCCAGACCCTGGGCCTGAGTGAACTGCGCCTGGGCGTGATCGGCGCGCCCGGCCGCTGGCACCTGACCCAGGCTTTTGCCGGCAGCAATATTGGCGTGCTGGCCGGTGCCGTAACCGCACGCAACGAAGCGGGCGACGCCAGCCCCTGGCCCTCGGCCCAGTCGCGCCTGGAGGGCGTGCTGGAAGCGCGGGTGGACAACCTCAGCACCTGGGGCGCCTGGGTGCCCTCGGGCTGGCGCGTGGCCGGCGGCCTGGCCGCCAGCGCCAGCTTTGCCGGCAAGCTCAACGACCCTCAGGTGGTGGGCCAGATCCAGGGCAGCAAGCTGGGCCTGCGCAACCCGCTGTTGGGCATCGATGTGCAAGACGGCAGCTTTGCCCTGCAACTCAAGGGCAGCCATGCCGAGCTGCAGCAGCTGCGCCTGCGCGCCGGCGACGGCGAGCTCAATGCCAAGGGCCAGCTGCAGCTGGGCGCCAAGCCGCAGGCCGACATCCAGGCCCAAGCCAGCAAGTTCGCCCTGCTGCGCCGGGTCGACCGCCGCCTGGCCGTTAATGGCCAGCTGCGCCTGCACATGGACGCTCAGGCCCTGGATCTGCAGGGCAAGCTCGATGTGGAAGACGGCCTGTTTGATTTCTCGCGCGGCAACGCGCCCGAACTGGACGACGACGTTGAGGTGAGGCGCGTGGCGCAGGCGCCAGCTGCACCGGTGGAATCAGCCGCAGCCCGGCGACAGATCAAGCTCAAACTGGACATCGACCTGGGCCAGAAGTTACGTGTACGCGGCCATGGCGTGGACACTTTGCTGGCCGGCGAGCTGCAGATGACCCAAGCCCAGGGCCGGCCGCAACTGCACGGCAGCATCCGCACCGTCAATGGCAGTGTCGATGCCTACGGCCAAAAGCTCACCATCGAAAAAGGCCAGGTTACCTTCAGCGGGGTGATTGACAACCCACGCCTGGACATCCTGGCCATCCGCCCTGGCGAAGAGGAGGTGCGTGTGGGCGTGACCATCGGCGGCAGTGCTCAGTCGCCCCGAATCAAGCTCTTTTCCGACCCCGATATGGCCGACACGGCCAAGCTCTCCTGGCTGCTGCTGGGCCGCGCGCCCGACAACCTCGAACGCAGCGACACCGCCCTGCTGCAAAAGGCTGCCATGGCCTTGCTCAACGGCGGTGGCGAAAGCCGCACCGGCAAAGTGATCAAGTCCATCGGCCTGGACGAACTCTCGGTCAGCGAAGGCAATGGCGAAGTGCGTGGCACTGTGGTGCGCGTGGGCAAGCAGCTGTCCAAGCGCTGGTATGTGGCCTTCGAGCGCGGCCTCAACGCCACGCAAGGCAGCTGGCAGCTGATCTACCGCATCGCCCAACGCTTCACCCTGCGCGGCCAGGCCGGCGACGAAAACGCGCTTGACCTGATCTGGCAGTGGAAGTGGGAATGAGTCGGCTGGATGGCTGAACCTCGAACATCGGCGCGGCCGAACATAACTAGTTATCGCTATGGATCTTTGGGGCCCTAGGCCGCGGCCGACCCGGGCCTTGCAATCTTTCGTGCGAGAATTCGCGCCGCCCGGCTCCACGGGTGAAACTCTCCGTAGTTCAATGGATAGAACGGCCGCCTCCTAAGCGGCAAATACAGGTTCGATTCCTGTCGGAGGGACCAAGCGCGACGCGGGGCAAGCCTCGCGATTCAAGCGCGGCAGCGCTGGAGCCGTCACTCCTCAAGTATCCGCCGCCACGCACAGTAGGCCTGCGGCCTTTGCCAGCCGCACGCGGCAATCCAAGCCCAAGAGGCACACGCAAAAAACCGCGCCCATGGCGCGGTTCTTCGATCTCAATAACCGGGTTCAGGCTGCCAAGGATTTGCGGCGCTTGACAGCAGCCGGCACGAAAGCTGCGAACAGACTCAGCCCCAGCAAGGCGTAGCTCGAGGGCTCCGGAACCTGGCGGCAGTCGTTGTTGCCGCCTGTCGGACTGTTGACAGCCACACAAGCGCTCTGGAACTGCACACCACTCAGAAAAGCGTCGCTCCGGCCCACAAGATCGCGCTCGTTAGGCCCCGTCCCGAACCAGACTTGTGAAACTCCAGCGCCCACCGCCTCGAAGTTCAAGGTCATCATGACAAAGCTGTCGTCATCCTGCGCGGCGGCGAGCAAATCGTCGGTGCCGGGGTCACCGGGCACCACCAGATTCGAATAGGCGAAGAGATCCAAGTAGTTGGTCGGTGAACCTGGGGCCGCCGGATCCAGCCCCAGATCCGTCCAAGCCCCACCCAAGCCTGAGCCCAGGCTGTAGCTGACGGCCTTCAGCTGTGCCGGGTTGAAGTAGATATTCAAATCGAAGACCGAGACGATCTCCGAGCCGAGGCCCGAAATCTTGACATCCAAAGAGAAAGTTCCGCCGATCAGCTGCGACGAATTGCTGGGACTGAGGCTGACGACTGGGGCCGCATGTGCCGAGGACATGGCCAGCGCCAGTGCACTGGCGGCTGTGGCAAGTAGCTTCATTTTCATTTTGAACTCCTGGGGGTTACTACGAGCAAATCCGGATTGGAGGGTTGTGTCAGAGAGACTTCAGTTCGTCGCGCAGTTGCTGCGTGTGCACTTCAAAGTGCAGGCGCGCACATCGCGGGCATCAATGACGCCATCGCCATTGCCATCGCGCGGATCACCGGCAGCTGGCACCTGGCCAATGCCTGCACGGATCAGCGCCATATCTGCCGTGTCCACATCGCCATCCAAGTCCACATCACAGGCTGTCACCTTGGTGTTGATGGTCAGGTCAAACAGCACAGGCGAGGCATTGGTGGTGCTGGCATTCAAGCGAGTCAACACCTGGATGTACTTGCCGCTGGCCGTGAAAGGTACGTTCTTGCTGATGGTCTGATACGCCTGGGCGGCCAGATTCGCCGCCACATCGGCGGTACGGTACTGCACGACGACGGCCGCACCTGCGGGTACAGAATCCGTCCAGTTGATGCGGTCCCAGGCTGTTCCGGCAGCGCCGCTGTCGTAGGTGACAGTCCAGGTGCCCGTCGGCGTGGTTGAATTGCGCGCGGCAAAACCAGCAGCATCGCTGTAGGTGTAAGGCACGCTGCCTACCGGGAAGGTACCCAAGGGCGCACCGTCGGTGCCGCGGTACTTGTGCACCCGGTTGGAGCCATAGCCGATCTGGAAGATGTCGTTGTTGGCATCCACCTGAATGCCCACCGAATAGGCGCCACCAGCCTGCAAAGGCGCCGTCCACAGCGTCACCCCCGAAGGCGAGACCTTCTGGACCGTGTTGGTGCCGGCGATGATGTTGCCCGAGCCATCTACCACAATGCCCGCAGAACTCACGCCCAGGCCAGCAATGGCAGCTGATGTGTTGGTGGCGGGATCAAAGACCCGGTTGTTGCTGCCGGTGTAGACCTTGTCATTACCCAAGGCAATGCCATACATGCCGCCGGGGAAGGAGGCCACGGTATAAGGACCGGTGTTGCTGGCGGTGTTGGTGATCTTGCCGAGAGGGCCACCCAGTGAGGCGCTCCACAGCACGCCGTTCTTGTCGATCAAGCAGCCGTAGGGCTGCCAAGCGCCGGAATTCGGCTGACCTGCCGTCGGCGTGGTGGCCACCGGGCCGGCCAGCAAGCTGCCATCACTCGAGCTGTATTTGTAGTATTGGCGGGTGTTGAACATACCCACCCAGAGATTGCCGTCAGTGCCAATGCACAGAGCTCGCCCCAGCCCGTTCTGATCGCCGACCTGCACGGCCCAAGCCACGCGTTCATCCGTGATCTCGTTGTCGTCAATCTGCCCGTTGCCATTGGTGTCGGCCATGGGCAAGGGAGTCGAACCGCTCGATGTGTCCATGACCCCATTGCCATTGCGATCAATGAAACCCTCGGTGAGCAGCTTCAAGAGCACGGGCTTGCGATTGGCGAACCAGCGATTCAACACATAGGCATTGCCGTTGATGTCCACCGCCGTGCGCGATGGCGCCGGGCCACTGTAGGCATCACCCAAATGGCTAACGTGCCCGGCCTGACCGGCCGGGCCAAACCAAGTGCGGTAGCGGGCGAGTTCGACGTTGGCATTGGTGTCAAATTTGCTAACTGTGTCTTCACCAGCATTGGCAATCCACATCACTGGGAAAGTCGTGCCCACCGCATTCAGCTGAAGTTGATTGCTATTGGGCGCCGAATGGTTGACGCCTGACAGCAAGCCCAGGTCGAAATCGGCATCGAAGGTGTAGGTCTTGGAGCCTGCAAGCGCTCCCCCCGCCAGCGTCAAGGCGGCGACGAGGCTCAAAGCGCTGCGGGCTGAGCTTGCTGCACGGCGCAGCGGCTTGAATTGGGTGTTCATGGTGACATCCTTGATTGGCTTGGGGCCGCACACCGGCGACGCCCGATCTTGGTTGATGAGGGCTCAGCGAGCCAGCATGGCCACAGGCCGTACCGAGTGATCCATGTCGTGCGAAGCATGCTGGGCGAGCACTTCGGTCTTGCCGCTCTGCACGTTCACCTGATAGAGCAATGAAGTGCCACTGCGCAGGCTGACAAAAATCACATGGCGGCCGTCGCTGCTCCATTTGGGATCGAAGTCCTCGGACGGATGCTGGCTGAGATTGCGCAGCTCGCTGCCATCAGATTTCATGCTGAAGACATCGGTACGAGCACCGCCTGGGTCATCGCGAGTGCTGGAGAAGGCGATGTACTGGCTGTCGGCCGACCAACGGGGTGACTCATGCGACGCCAACACATCCGCGGTCAGGTCCACCGACTTGCCGCTCTCCACCTCGGTGATGATCAGGTGCGAACGCTTCTCGCGAAGGTCAGCCACCCACACCACTTTCGTGCCATCGGGAGAAAGCTCCGCCCAAGCCGCACCGCGAGATGCGAACTGGCTGCTCAATTCCTTCAAACCGCTGCCATCCTGCTGCACGACAAAAGCTTGGTTGCGCCCCTTCTCGTCTTGGGCCAAAAAGCAAAGTCGCTTCCCGTCAGCTGACCAACTTGCCGCAGCAGGCCCCATGGACTTGCCTGGCACCTTGATCGTTGTCACTGCACGGCTTTGCACATCGACGATGCGAAGCACCGTCGTACCACTGCTCAGGTCCATGGCATAGAACGCCAGAGTGCGGCCGTCAGGCGCCCAGCTTGGCGCCATTTCGGCATCTGCCCCAGTCGACACCCGCTGAGGTCCGGAGCCATCGGCGCTCATGACCTGAACCACAGGGCGCCCGGCCTCGCGCGCCACAAAAGCGATTCGACCATCAGCCGACAACGCTGGCTGGGCGTAGACACCCCGCCCGCTGGTCAAGGCTTGCTCATGGCCCTGGCTGTCACGAACCCATATCTGAGGATCGCCGCTGCGCAAAGACACATAGGCCAAGCTGGCCAAGGACGGCGTGGCAGCCATACCGGCCGTTGGGCCTGCCGCGCGGACCATGGGTGCCGCGAAGGGCAGCATCGTGGCAGCCAAAGCGCAGGCCAAACGATTCCAAGCCAGTTTTTTTGCTTGCTGATGACTCATCATCAGCCTCACTGGACAACCATGAAATTGGTACTGGCCAGTGCCTTGCCCGAACTGTCCAAGACGCTGAGCTTGTACTGCCCTGCGGCGCCACCGGGCAAGCGGTAGCTGACATTTCCTTCAGCGTTGACCATCACCGTCAGCTGCGTTTCAACGCCATTGGGCGCCACCAAGGCAATCGAAACCGAGGTATTTGGCTTGTAGCCTCGCCCCTCAAAGACGGCGCCTTTGCTGGCTTGCACCAAGGAAGGACCGGCCAAGCTGGGCGCAGCGGCCTTGGCGGTGGCCTGCGCTGCGCTCAGCAGCGGCAAGCAGACCAGCGTCAGCAGCATTGCCTCACGGGCGCGCCGACTCAGCGTTCGGACGAGGTGAAATTCCATTGCGAACTCCTGCGTTTCTCGAAGCACAGCCGCGACCGCGACTGCTGTGAACGCATAGTCCGCCTACAAAAATGCTCTGGCAATCGCACAAAGTTCACGAGCGCCCTCAACACCCCCCTCAGTCACGGGGGTACGCGCAAGCCTCCCCCTAACTCAAACCGCTGAAATGCTAGACGTTCGCATTCAACCTTTGGCGGCCAGACGGAAACCTGCCGCTTTGGAGCAAGTTGAAACGGGCATTCGTCGCCAGCGTGCACCTTCAGCGCTGACGCATCGCCCTCGACAACATCAGCACCGGCACCAAGCCCACCAACACAATGGCCAGCGAGGGCAGCGCCGCTTCGCCGAGCCGCTCGTCTCGGGCCATTTGATAGGCCACCACGGCCAGGGTGTCGCTGTTGAAGGGGCGCAGCACCAAAGTGGCAGGCAGCTCCTTCATCACATCCACAAACACCAGCAAGGCCGCTGCTAGGCTGGAGCGGGCCAGCAGTGGGGCATGCAGCTCCCAAAACACCCGAGAGCGACTGGCGCCCAGCAGGCGAGCCGTTTCATCCACATTGGGCGAAATGCGGGCATAGCCCGCCTCGACCGACTGCAGGGCCACGCCCGAAAAGCGCACCAGATAGGCGTAAATCAGGCCGCTGATGGTGCCGGTCACAAGGCCTGTCAGGCCCAGCTGTGGCGCATGTTCCTGCAGCCAGCCCAAGGGCAACAGGATGCCCACGGCGATCACCGCGCCAGGTACGGCATAGCCGAGCGACACCACGCGGGTGGACAGGCGCAACAAGCCGGCGCCGGGTCCGCGCGCCGCGCCGGCGCCGTGCCCCATACGGCCTGCATAAGCCAGCACCAAGGCCATTGCGACGGCCAGTGCGGCGGACAAGCCAGCCAATTGCAAGCTCGTCCACGCCCACTGAGCAAAGCGGGCAAGTGGAAGGCCGAATTCGCCGTAGCGCGCTTCCAGCCACATCAGCTTGAGCAAGGCCAGAACCGGCAATACAAAGCCCAGCAGGATGGGCACGGCGCAAAGCGCGAGCGCCAGGAATGCCGACAGGCCGTGCAGCCGCAGGGGGCGGGCTTCGGCGGCATGCTGAGCCCCTGATCGACTGCTGGAAAAGCGCAGCCGAGCCTGCGCCCGCCGCTCCAACCAAAGCAGGCCGGCCACGGCCAGCAAAAGCACCGAGGCCAATTGAGCGGCAGCCATGCGATCGTTCATCACCAGCCAGGCCTTGTAGATGCCGGTGGTCAGGGTGTTGAGGCCGAAGTAGGCCCCGACCCCGTAATCGGCCAGGGTCTCCATCAAGGCCAGCGCCACACCGGCTGCCAGGGCCGGTCGAGCCAGGGGCAGTGCCACTTCGCGAACACGGCGCAAGGTGCCCGCACCGAGGATGCGAGCGGTTTCCATCAAGGTGACACCGCGCTCGCTGAGCGCCGTGCGGGTCAGCAGATAAACATACGGGTAGAGACAGAGCACGAAGAGCAGCACCGCACCTGGCAAGCTGCGTACATCGGACCAGAGTGGCCGGCTTGTGCCCAGCAAACCGCGCAGCCAGGTCTGCAAAGCGCCGCTGTACTGCAGCGCATCGGTGTAGGCATATGCAGCCACGTAGGCGGGCATGGCCATGGGCAGCAACAAGCCCCATTCGAACCAGCGCCGACCGGGGAAATCAAAGAGGCTGACCGCCGCAGCCGTCGCGCCACCCAGCAGAGCCACGCCAAGCGCCACCGCCACCGACAACACCAGCGATGAAGCGGCATAGGCCGGCAGCACCGTTTCCAGTTGGTGACGCAGCAGCGCCAAGCTCTGTGCGTCCAGACTCAGCCAGGAGCCCAGCACGCCGAACACGGGCACGGCCAGCAAGAGGCAAACAACAGTGATCAGACGCAGCATGCAGGCGACAAACAACAAGGAAGGGCCAAGGAGGCGTCAGTAGCTCAAATGTGGCGCAAAAGCTGACCACGGCGCGCCACTGCCAGCTTGGTGCCAACGACACCGGACAGCCAGCTCTTGACCTGAATCAAGCAAATGCGAACGATCCGCATTCGAAGCACGCGAGGCGGCCCGCTATCATAAAGGCCATGTTTCTTGCACTCGACCAGATCGGCCTGCGCTACCCCGGCGCCAACCTGGGCCCGGCACAGCCTTCCCTGCAGCACCCACCCACGGCAGCCAGCAACAAGGCCCGACCCGGCGCCGTGGATGGAGTCACCCTGGGTCTGGCACGAGGGCAGATCGGCGTGCTGATCGGCCCCTCGGGTTGCGGCAAGACCTCCTTGCTGCGCTGCATCGCTGGCCTGGAGCGCCTGAACAGCGGCCGCATTCTGATCGAAGGAGAAGCGCTGGCCGACGCCAGCCTCGGCCTGCACCTGGCGCCCGAGGCGCGTCGCATCGGCATGGTCTTCCAGGACTACGCCCTGTTCCCGCATCTGTCCGTGGCCGAGAACATCGCCTTCGGTCTGCGCCACCTGAGCCGCAGCGACCGCGACCGACGCATTGGCGAGATGCTCGACCTGGTCGGCCTGGCCCATGCGGCCAAGCGTGCGCCGCACCAGCTTTCCGGCGGCCAGCAGCAGCGTGTCGCCCTGGCTCGGGCCTTGGCACCGGCACCGCGCCTGCTCTTGCTGGACGAGCCCTTCTCCAGCCTCGACGTCGACCTGCGCGAGCACCTGTCCCAAGAGTTGCGCGCCATCCTGCATGCCAGTGCCACCACCGCACTGTTCGTGACCCATGACCAGTCCGAAGCCTTTGCCATCGGCGATGTCGTCGGCGTCATGAACAAGGGCCGGTTGGAGCAATGGGATGCGCCTTACACCGTCTACCACCGGCCCGCCACGCGCTTTGTGGCTGACTTCATCGGCCACAGCGTCTTCGCACCGGGCCGCATCGTCGCCGGGGCGGACGGCCCCGAGGTGCTGACGCCCGTGGGTGCCCTGGTGGATGCCGAAGCCTGCGCCATGGCCAGCGCCTACCCAGACGGCGCCTGCGATGTACTGCTGCGGGCCGATGACATCATTCATGACGACGCGGCGCCGGTGAAAGCGCAAATCGAACGCAAGATCTTTCGCGGCGCGGACTTTCTCTACACCTTGCGTCTGGCCACCGGCGACCGCCTCAAGGCCCATGTGCCTTCGCACCACGACCACCATCTGGGTGAATGGATCGGCATACGCGCCCATGTCGACCACGTTGTGACATTCCCCCCGCTGAATGGCGACGCGCCCCGTACGGAGAGCCCGAACTGACCGGGTGCCGAAAGTCACCGAAAACGTAAAGCTGGCGTAAAGCCCTGCGTTTCGTCTGTTTGTGCACTTGAATCCAGCGATTTGGAGGGGCAAATGCAGCTGTCTGCCCGCCAAGCGAAAGCCCTGCGGGCATATACTGAAGGCGTGGTTTTCCTGCGACTGCTACGCTTCGCCCACCACGACATTGCTGTATTTCACCGACAGGACAGGCTCGCATCATGAGTGCCAAATTGAAAGTTGCCGGCTGGCTCGCTCTGGGCGCCGTTGCAGGTGCATTGACCACGATGCAATTGCAGGCCAACGCCCGCAGCAGCCTCTCGCCGCTGCCACTGGAAGAGCTGCAACAGCTGGCTGCCGTGTTCGGCATGGTCAAGTCCGATTACGTCGAACCCGTCGATGAGAAAAAACTGATCAATGACGCGATCGCCGGCATGGTCTCGGGCCTGGACCCGCACTCTCAGTTCTTCGACAAGAAGAACTTCAAGGAGTTCCGCGAAGGCACGACCGGCAAGTTCGTCGGTGTCGGCATCGAAATCGGCATGGAAGACGGACTGGTCAAGATCGTCTCCCCGATCGAGGGCTCGCCCGCCTTCCGCGCCGGCCTCAAGAGCGGCGACCTGATCAGCAAAATCGACGACACCTTGGTGCGCGGCCTCGGCCTCGACCAGGCTGTCAAGCGCATGCGCGGCGAGCTGAACACCAAGGTTCAGCTGACCATCTACCGCAAGAGTGAGAACCGCAGCTTCCCCGTCACCATCGTGCGCGAAGAAATCCGCGCCCAGAGCGTGCGCGGCAAGGTGGTCGAGCCCGGCTACGCCTGGCTGCGTGTGAGCCAGTTCCAAGACCGCACGGTGGAAGACTTCGCCAAGAAGCTGGAAGAAATCTACAAGCAGGAGCCCAATCTCAAAGGCTTGGTGCTCGACCTGCGCAATGACCCGGGCGGTCTGCTTGAAGCCTCGGTGGCCATCTCATCCGCCTTCCTGAGCCGCGATGTCGAGGTGGTCAGCACCAACGGCCAGATCGCCGACTCCAAGGCCAGCTTCAAGGCCAGCCCCGACTACTACCTGCGCCGCGGCGGCAACGACCCGCTCAAGAAGCTGCCGGCAGCGCTCAAAAAAGTGCCGATGATCGTGCTGGTCAACGAAGGCTCGGCCTCGGCCAGCGAGATCGTTGCCGGCGCCCTGCAGGACCACAAGCGTGCGCTGATCATGGGCGCCCAGACCTTCGGCAAGGGCTCGGTGCAGACCGTGCGCCAGCTGAGCCCGGACACCGCACTCAAGATCACCACCGCGCGCTACTACACGCCGAGCGGCCGCTCCATCCAGGCCACCGGCATCGTGCCCGACATCCAGTTGGACGAAACCGCCGAAGGCAATGTCTTCGCAGCCTTGCGCACCCGCGAAGCCGATCTGGAAAAGCATCTGGGTGGCAAGGATGAGGTCAAGGACGAAGCCCGCGAGAAGGCCCGCGAAGAAGCGCGCCAGAAGCTCGAAGCCGAGTACGCCAAGAAGAATGAGCCGCCCAAGCCTCTGCCCGAGTTCGGCAGTGCCGAGGACTTCCAGCTGATCCAGGCCTTGAACCAGCTCAAGGGTCAACCGGTGCTGGTGTCCAAGACCGCGGTGGAACGCAAGGCCGAAGCCAAGACTGGCGAGTAAGCCTGGGATTCCCGATGACAAGGCCCGCTTCTCAGCGGGCCTTTTTCATGGGCGCTGCAGGCTATGCTGGCGCCATGAATGACGAACAGTTGCTGCGCTACTCGCGCCACATCCTGCTGGACGAAATCGGCATCGAGGGCCAACAGCACCTGCTGCAATCGCGGGCCCTGATCATCGGCGCAGGCGGCCTGGGTTCACCGGCCGCGCTCTACCTCGGCTCGGCCGGAGTCGGTCACATCACCCTGGTAGACGATGACGCCGTGGAACTGACCAATCTGCAACGCCAGATCGCCCACACCCAGGCGCGCATCGGCAGCCCTAAGGTCGAATCGGCTGCCCAGGCCATGTCAGCCATCAACCCCGACCCGACGCTGCGCACGGTGCAAGCGCGCGCCGATGCGGCGATGCTGGATGAGCTCGTGCGCGAAGTCGATGTGGTGCTGGACTGCTGCGACAACTTCGCCACCCGCCAGGCGGTCAACCGGGCCTGCGTCAAATACGCCAAGCCCCTGATCTCCGGCGCCGCCACCGGCTGGCATGGACAGATCAGCGTCTATGACAGCCGTCAGGCTCAGGCGCCCTGCTATGCCTGCCTGTTCCCGCCGGACAGCCGCTTCGAGGAGGCCCATTGCGCCCTGATGGGCGTGCTGGCGCCCCTGGTGGGCATCATCGGCAGCGTGCAGGCTGCCGAAGCACTGAAAGCCTTGCTGGGCGCCGGTGAAACCTTGGCCGGGCGCCTGCTGATGCTGGACGGCAAACGCATGGAGTGGAGCGAAATACTCGTGCAGAAAGACCCGAGCTGCAGCGTTTGCAAGCAAACAATCTGAGCCATGCACACACCAAACCTCTGTTTTTCCGTTTTTTACGAAACAAAATTCTCCGCAGCTTCTCGTAAGCTGCGCCCAGCGGCTGACTCCGCAACTGAAACGACCGACGGCCCGCTGGCCTGAGGTCAGGACCCTGACATGAGCCACAAGCGCAAACCCCTGATCGCCCGCAATTTCCCCAGCGCCAAGGAAGAGGTGCAAGAAGCGCGGCGCGGCATTCCGCAGCCCAATTACGACCAGCCCGGCAGCGCCTACCGCTTGGCTTTCGACGACAGCGAATTCCTGCTGCGTGAGGAGCTTCGGCCGGTGCGTATGCAATTGGAGCTGCTCAAGCCCGAGCTGGTACAGCAAGAGCTGGGCATCAAGTCCACGATCGTCATGTTCGGCAGCGCCCGCATCCTGCCGCGCGAGGTGGCCGAGCAAAAGGTCGAACAAGCCCGGCAGAGCGGCGACGCCGAGGCGATCAAGCGCGCCGAGATGCAGCTTTCCATGAGCCATTACTACGAGGAAGCGCGGCGCTTTGCGGCACTGGTCACCACCGTATCCACGCAGCGCCACAACCCCATCTATGTGGTCACCGGCGGCGGCCCCGGCATCATGGAAGCGGGCAACCGCGGCGCTTACGAGGTGGGCGGCAAGAGCATAGGCCTGAACATCGTGCTGCCACATGAGCAGCACCCCAACCCCTACATCACGCCGGAGTTGTGCTTCCGCTTTCACTACTTCGCCCTGCGCAAGATGCATTTCCTCATGCGCTCTGTGGCCTTGGTCTGCTTCCCCGGAGGCTTCGGCACCCTGGACGAGTTGTTCGAGACCATGACGCTGATCCAGACGGGCAAGAGCCGGCGCCGCCCCATCCTGATGTTCGGCCGCGAGTTCTGGACCCGCCTGATCAACTTCGACTGGCTGGTCGAAACCGGCATGATCAGCCCAGGCGACGAAAAGCTCTTCCATTTCGTCGAGAGCGCCGAGGAAGCCTGGGCCCTGCTCGAATCGGAATATGACATGAACCCAGGCGCGTTGGACTGCGACGCCGCCGATTGAATTCCCCCTCCCGCCCTGCCTCAACCCATAACAACACAGGACCACTGACATGACCACACTTCGATCCGTCTCCCTGATCGGCGCGCCCACCGACATCGGTGCCGGTGCCCGCGGCGCCAGCATGGGCCCGGAAGCCCTGCGCGTGGCCGACCTGGCCGCGGCGCTGCAGAGCCACGGCGTCGATGTGCTGGACCGTGGCAACCTCAGCGGCCCGTCCAACCCCTGGCTGCCGCCGGTCGATGGCTACCGCCATCTGAACGAAGTAACGGCCTGGAACCAGACCGTGCACGACGCGGTCTACGCGGAACTCAAGACCGGCCGCATGCCCATCCTGCTCGGCGGTGACCACTGCCTGGGCTTGGGCTCGATCAGTGCCGTGGCCCGCCACTGCCGCGATGTCGGCAAGAAGCTGCGCGTGCTCTGGCTGGACGCCCATGCCGACTTCAACACCAGCGCCCTCACGCCCTCCGGCAATATCCACGGCATGCCCGTGGCCTGCCTGTGCGGCTTCGGCCCGCAGCAGCTGATTGAGATCGGTGGCAAGGTGCCGGCCATCAGCCCGAAATGGGTGCGCCAGATCGGCATCCGCAGCGTCGACGCGGGCGAAAAGCGCTTCGTCAACGAGCAGGAGCTGGAAGTCTTCGACATGCGCTACATCGACGAGATGGGCATGCGCCACACCATGGAGCTGGCCCTGGCCACGCTGGACGCCAACACCCACTTGCACGTCAGCTTCGACGTCGACTTCCTCGACCCCGACATCGCCCCCGGCGTGGGCACCACCGTGCCCGGCGGCCCGACCTACCGCGAAGCCCAGCTCTGCATGGAAATGATCGCCGACACCGGCTTCATGGCCTCGCTGGATGTCATGGAGCTGAACCCGGCTCTGGATCTGCAGAACAAGACGGCCAAGGTGGCGGTGGACCTGATCGAGTCTTTGTTTGGCAAATCGACCTTGATGAGGAAATAAGTTTGCCCTGCCTGCGGCAGAAGGGAAATCCACACTGATGCGCAAGTAAGTAGCGCCCAGCCTCAGGCGCTGACGATCCAGCCTTCCAACGGGTCAAAACTAGCCGGCAAACCGTAGCCCGGCTGGGTCTGCGCCCAGCCGGCCTGCATCAGGCATAACACGGAATCCAGACGGTCGCCGCTGCCATCGTCAATCAAAGCCTCGCGCTGACTGTGGCTGAGCTTGAGGCGCAGGCCGAGGCGGCTGCGGCCCTGCTCCAGGGCATCGAGCAAGTCCTTGCGGGCGATCAAGCGCTCCGGCGTCTGCTTGGCGCGATCGTCACTCTTGTAGCTGCGTCGACCCAGAAATTCGCGTGCCAGCAAACCCGGATAGGCCTCCAGCGCCACGCGCTGGCGGTCGCCCTCGTGCAGTCCCGGCAGGTGCACGCCAGCCTGCAAGAGCAAGGGCACGCCTGCGTGGAGCATATAGGCCACCGGCGGGTTCACCCACTTCATGCTCGGCGATGAACCGGCTGGCAGGTCGCAGGCCCGGTGGGCGAACTTTCCACCGGCAGGCCGGGCATCGCAGAAGGCCGCAAAGGTGGCGCGGATCTCGGCACGGCTCAAGCCGCAGTAGTGCGCCATCAGCGCCGCCCAATCTTGCGGCCAGCCGAGAGCCTGCACCAGCTCCCGCGGCAGGCCGAAGGGAAAGTCAAAGCCACCCAGCCAGGGCTCAGGCCGGCTCAGAAACTCGGCCAGCTGTGCCAGGCTTTCAAAAGCCAGCAAACCATCCAGGCGCAAGACCTGACCCTGTCGGCGGCCCCGGGCCACGGTGATCGGTTTGCGGCGCGTCGGCGCGCTGCTGAAATCAAGCCCCAGCAAGGGGGAGTCGGCGGAGGATGTGGACAGGCTAGAGTGCATGCATCGCACTCTAGAGCAGATCACGCAAAGGAATAGCCATGCCTTCGGCCGAACAACTCACCCCTTCCGCTGCCAGCGAAAGCACCCACAAGCCCCTGGTCGAGAATCTGGTGGTCACCGAACACAAGCTGGTGCTAGGCAAGCGCACGCTGGAATACACCGCCACCTGCGGCACGCTCTTGCTGCAAGAGGTGCACAGCGAAGCCGAAGGTGCCCAGAAAGGCCAGTACAAGGGGCACAAGACACGCGCCAGCGTGTTCTTCATCGCCTACACGCTGAAGCGCGAAGGCAAGAAGGCCGCCTTGGCCTCAGAACGCCCCCTGACCTTCAGTTTCAACGGTGGCCCGGGTTCGTCGAGCGTCTGGCTGCATCTGGGCCTGCTTGGGCCCCAGCGCGTGCCCACCGATGAGATGGGCCAATGCGGCGCCCCGCCCTACACCCTCACCGACAACGAGTTCAGCCTGCTGAGCGATTCCGACCTGGTCTTCATCGACCCGGTGGGCACCGGCCACTCGCGCGTGGCCGAGGGCGAGAAGCTGGCCGAGTACCACGAGTACCAGCGCGACCTCGACGCCGTGGGCGAGTTCATCCGCCTCTACCTGAACCGCTACGGTCGCTGGGCCAGCCCCAAATACCTGATCGGCGAAAGCTATGGCACCACCCGCGCGGCGGGACTCTCGCGCCACCTCCAGGACAAGCACAACATCCACCTCAATGGCCTGATGCTGGTGTCCATGGCCGTGGACTTCCAGACCCTGGGTTTCGACCACGGCAATGAGCTGCCCTTCCCGCTCTTCTTGCCCACGTATGCGGCCACAGCCTGGTACCACAAGGCCTTGAAGCCGGCGCAGCTGAAGAAGCCGCTGAAGCAAGTCGTCAGCGAAGCTGAAGAATTCGCCAACGGCGAGTACTGGCTGGCCCTGATGCAGGGTTCACGGCTGAGCCCCGAGCGCCACCAGAAGGTGGCCGAAACGCTGTCCAGCTACAGCGGCCTGAGCGTGGCCTACCTGCTGCGCTGCGACCTGCGGCCGACCGAGTTTCGCTTCTTCAAGGAGCTGCTGCGCGAGCGCGGCCAGACCGTGGGCCGCCTCGACAGCCGCTTCCTGGGCCTGGACCGCGACGACGCAGGCGAACACCCAGAAGACGACGCCGGCATGAACAACCTGGTCGGCGCCTATGCCGTGGGCATCAACCGCGTGCTGCGCGAGAAGCTGAAGTACGAGAGCGACGCGCCCTATCTGGTGATCGCGCCCCTCTGGAACACCTGGGCCTGGAAGGGCTTCGAGGGCAAGTACGTCAATGTCGGCGACAGCCTGCGCCGCGCCATGCATGCCAACCCGGACATGCGCATCTATGTGGCCAGCGGCTATTACGACCTGGCCACGCCCCACGCCGCCGGCGACTACACGCTCAGCCATTTGGGTCTGCACGGCAGCTTGCAGAACAATGTGCAGGTCAGCTATTTCGAGGCCGGGCACATGATGTACATCCACCGGCCTTCGCTGGAACGCATGGCGGCCGAGCTGCGCGAATTCGTGCGCAGTGTCGGTACGGTCAGAGACTGACGCTCGTCCGTCAGAGCGGAATCAATCGCTAAGCCGTCAAGCCCTAGTTCGGCTTGGACGGATCAGAGACGGAACACCGCCACCGATTTGGCCAGTTCGTCGGCCTGGGCCTGCAGGCTCTGCGCTGCCGCGGCCGACTGCTCGACCAGGGCGGCGTTCTGCTGCGTCATGGTGTCAAGCTGGTTGATCGCCTGACCGATTTGACCAATGCCCGTGCTTTGCTCAGCGGTGGCGCTGCTGATCTCGGCCACGATGCTCCCGACCCGGCCAATCGCTGAAATCACTTCCTGCATCGTGCCGCCCGCGCGCTCGACCAGGGCAGCGCCCGCTTCCACACTCTCGCTGCTGGCGGTGATCAGACCCTTGATCTCCTTGGCGGCCTCGGCCGAACGCTGCGCCAAGGAGCGCACCTCGCTGGCGACGACCGCAAAGCCGCGGCCCTGCTCGCCGGCACGGGCCGCTTCCACGGCGGCGTTCAAGGCCAGGATATTGGTCTGGAAGGCAATGCCGTCGATGGTGGAAATGATGTCGCTGATCTTGTTGGAGGAGGCGCTGATGCGGCTCATGGTGCTGACCACCTCGCCCACCACCGCGCCGCCGCGCTCCGCAACACCTGCCGCTTCGCTGGCCAACAGATTGGCCTGTCGCGCGGAGTCCGCGTTGTGCTTCACGCTCGCTGTCAGCTGCTCCATGGCTGAGGCGGTTTGTTCCAGATTGGATGCCGCCTGCTCGGTGCGGTGGCTCAAATCATGCCCGCCAGCGGCCACTTCCGCTGAGGCCGTTGCGATGCTGTCCGTGGCGTTGCGAACATTGCTGACCACATCGCGCAGCGACTCCTGCATGGCCTTCACACCGCGCATGAGATCGCCTGTCTCGGACCTTCCCATGGGCACGATGTTCTCACTCAAATCATGCTCAGCAATCCGCTCTGCGGACTGTTGAACCTCGCTCAGAGGCTGCAGGATCGAGCGAATATTGAACAGCGTGTAAAACGCAATCAAAGCCAAGCTGCCTGCCATGATGATCATCAAGCTGCTGCGCACACGCGTTTGATGGCCAGAAACCTCCAGCACCGCAGTCTGCGAATCTTTCTCGATGGCAGCCACCAACAGAGCCAGCTTTTCTTCCAAAGGACGGATGGCCTTTTTTGCGCTGCCTAGGGCCTTGTTGGCCTCCGCTGGATCGGCAAAACCCTTCTCGCCGACCTTGCTCATGAAGGGAACCATCTCTGCCTTGTATTGCTTGAGCCCGTCCTCCACGAGCTTGATCAGCTCACGCGCTTCCCGGTCCAACTCCAGCTGTCCCAGAGCCTCTTCCGCTTTGAAGAACCTGTCGTGCGCTTTGACCCAGTCAGCCCGGTACTTTTCAACCGCAGCTGAATCTTCGAGGTTGATGACCATGTCCTTCTCGTACCGGCGCAGATTGCCGACTTCGGCTCTCAGTACGGACACATGGATCAAGGACTGGTTGTGATTGTCGACAAAGTGTCCGAACTTGATCGCCGACTGGCTCAGGCTGTACAAACCCACTCCGCCGACGACCAAGAGCATCAACATCGCCACGGCGGCCAAAGCATACAAACGCGCGCGCACCGTGAAATTCTGGAGGTTCAACATCGTCAACTCCCAAAGGTGAATGAGCCTTCAGGCGCAAAGCATATGCGAAACGCCCCTCACACACCCAAGAAAAGCAGGCGGCAAATCTGCCAATTTGCAACATGGGCAGAGCGGCCTGAACCGCCTGGACACGGCCGCGCGCGCGAGCTCAGGCCAGCGATTTCATGGTGGACGCATACCGGTGTTTGATGTCAATGTCATCCATATGCCGGCCCTGGTGCAGGCGCCGCTGGCCGGCTACATAGACTGACAGCAAGACCTGACCCTGGGACGCAAAGACCAGGCCGTCCAAGACCGAATCGGCCGGCAAACCGGCGACGCCGCTGGCCAAAGGGTCCAAGACCAAAAAGTCAGCCCGGGCCCCCTTCTCCAGGCCCCATTGCTTGAATCCGGCCGGTGCCGCGCTGCCCTTGCGCACCGCCTCGAACAGACGTGCCGCCGTGCTGGCCTCGAGGCCAGGGGCCGCCGCCACATTGCGCTGCTGCAGGCCCAGGCGTTGGCCGTACTCCAGCCAACGCAGCTCTTCCACCCAGTTGCGGGTGACATGGCTGTCCGAGCCAATGCTGATGGGCACGCCGGCCTCCAGCCAGCCCGAAAGATCGCAGAGGCCATCGCCGAGATTGCCCTCGGTGCCGGGGCAGATCACCACCGACGCACCCGAGGCCGCCACCTGAGCGATCTCCTCGGGCGTGCTGTGCGTGGCATGGACCAGGTGCCAACGCCGGTCGGGCAGGAAGTCATTGCAGAGCAGCTGCATCGGCCGCTGGCCGGTGGCGGCAAGACAGTCGCGCACCTCCTGCTGCTGCTCTGAAATGTGGATGTGAATCGGGATGTCGGCATCGCCAACCATGGCCTGCAGCTCCTGGATGTCGCCGGCATGGGCGGCACGCAGGGAATGCAGGGCCACGCCGGCATGGAGCAGCGGCCGACCGGCGGCGCGGATGCGCTCGCTGGCGCGCCAGACCCAGGCCGCATCGGTGGCGAAGCGGCGCTGGTCGCGGCGCAGAGCCGGCTCGGCAAAGCCGGCATGGGCGTACAGCACCGGCAGCAAGGTCAGGCCCAGGCCCACCTCGGCGGCCGCATCGGCCAAGGCCCAGCTCATGGCCAGCTCGTCTGGGTAGGGGCTGCCGTCTTCCTGATGCTGCAGGTAGTGGAACTCGCAGACCTGGGTGTAGCCGCCCTGCAGCAGCTCCAGGTAGAGCTGGGCGCCAATATCGCGCAGCTGCTCGGGCGTCACGCGCAAGGCCAGGCCATACATGCGGTCGCGCCAGGACCAGAAATCGTCGTCGCCCGCCTCGCGCCGTTCGGCCAGGCCGGCAAACGCGCGCTGGAAGGCATGGCTGTGGGTGTCGACCAGGCTGGGGATAACCGGCCCATCCAAGCGCGTGACGCCTTCCGCGCAGGGCTGGCCAGCCTGCACGTGCAGCCAGTGGCCATCGGGGCCGACTTCCAGCAGCACATCGCGCTGCCAGCGACCTTCGACCCAGGCTTGTGCCGCCCAGAACTTCTGCTTCTTGTGCTCGTTCATGTTCAAGCCTGGGGATTTTTGGGCTGCCACTGCAGCAAGCTGCTCAGCAGCTGGCCGATCAAGGGCTGCACCTGGGCGGCCAGCTCGGCGTCGTAGGCGTAGGGCGGCTGTTCGCTCATATAGCAGCGCTGGCACATCTCCAGCTGCACGGCATGGACCTGCTCGGCGGGCTGGCCGTAGTGGCGGGTGATGTAGCCGCCCTTGAAGCGGCCATTGACCACCTGGGTGTACGCGCTCTGGCTGGCTTGCACCTGGCCCAGGGCGGCGGTGATTTCGGGCGCGCAGGACTGGCCCTCGACCGTGCCCAGGTTCAGATCGGGCAAGCGGCCCTCGAACAGCCAAGGCAGCTCGGAGCGGATGCTGTGCGCGTCGAACAGCAAGGCATAGCCGAACAGGTTCTTGAGCCGCTGCAGCTCGGCGTTGAGCGCGCGGTGATACGGCAGCCAGTAGAGCTGGCGGCGGCGCAGCTTCTCGGCCTCATCGGGCTCTTGGCCGGCCAAGTAGAGCGGCTCGCCGGTGAAGAAGCGGGTCGGGCAGAGCTCGGTGTTGGAGGCGCCCGGGTACATGGGCGTGTCCTCGGGCGGGCGGTTCAGGTCGATCAAATAGCGCGAGTAGCTCGGCACGATCAGGCTGGCGCCCAGCTCCTCGGCGATGCCGCCGTAGAGCCGCTCCAAATGCCAATCGGTGTCCTCGCTGGCCAGCGCACGGGGCTGGTAGCGCGCGCGCTGGTCATCAGGAATCAGATGGCCCACATGGGGCATGCTGATCAGCAAAGGCGTGCGGCCCTGCCGCAGCTGGAAAACAGGACTCATGATCGTGCAAACAGTCTCGGGTTCAATCAAGCGCGCAACTTGGCACCGCGCACCACCTGGCGCAGCGGGTTGCGGCCGAAGTAATAGGCCAGCTCATTGGGATGTTCCACATCCCAGAGGCAGAAATCAGCGCGCTGGCCCGGGGCCAGCTGGCCGCGGTCCGCCAGGCCCAGTGCCCGGGCCGCATTGACGGTCACACCGCGCAGCGCCTCTTCCGGCGTCAGGCGGAACAGGGTGCAAGCCATGTTCAGCATCAGCAGCAGGGACAGAGTGGGCGAGGTGCCGGGGTTGTGATCGGTGGAAATGGCGATGGGCACGCCGGCCTCACGCAGGGCCTGCACGGGAGGCAGCTTGGTTTCGCGCAGGAAGTAGTAGGCGCCCGGCAGCAACACGGCCACGGTGCCGGCTGCGGCCATGGCAGCCACACCCTCGGCGCTCAGGTGCTCCAGGTGGTCGCAGGACAAGGCCTTGAACTCGGCCGCCAACTGGCTGCCGCCCTGGTCGCTGAGCTGCTCGGCATGGAGCTTGACCGGCAGGCCGGCGGCACGCGCGGCCTCGAAGATCTTGCGCGTCTGCGCCGGCGAGAAACCGATGCCCTCGCAGAAGGCATCGACGGCATCGACCAGGCCCTCGCGTTGCAGCAGGGGCAGCCAGTCGCAGACGGCTTGCACGTAATCGTCAGACCGGCCGTCGAACTCAGCCGGTACGGCATGGGCGCCCAGGTAGGTGGTGCGCACATCGACGCCGAGGCCGCCAAGGCGCCGCGCCACGCGCAGCATCTTGGCTTCCGAAGCCTGGCTCAGGCCGTAGCCCGATTTCACTTCGATGGTCGTGACGCCTTCTTTCATCAGGTTCAGCAAGCGGTAAGCTGCTTGCGCGTACAGCTGATGCTCGGTCGCCTGCCGCGTGGCGCTCACGCTGGAGCGGATACCGCCTCCCGCCTTGGCGATCTCTTCATAACTGGCACCCTGCAGGCGCTGCTCGAATTCGCGCGCACGTTGGCCGCCATAGACCAGATGGGTGTGGCAATCGATCAGGCCCGGCGTCACGACCGCGCCGCCGAGATCATGCGTCTGGGCCACATCGGCGCGCAGCTCGGGCGTCAGGTCGGCGGCCGCGCCGGCCCAGACGATGTGCTCGCCCTGGGTCAGCAAAGCGCCCTGCTCCACCCAGCCCCAGGCGGTATCGCCACTGAGTGTGGCCAAACGGCCACCGGTCCACAGCTGTGTCTTCATGCGCGTCAAGCTCCTTCGTGTCAGTCGCCCAAACTTTCGGCCTCGCTCCAGGCCATCCACCAGGCGGCGCCTTCGCCGTCAAAAATGCAGCTCTGCCGCGCCGGACTTTCGCACCAGGCCAGGCTCAAGGGGCGCAGCGGCATGGCGCGTGCACCGTGGCTGAGCAGGCCGCCGCCGGCGGTGAATAAACCGAGCCAGCGGCTGTTGCCGGCTTCGGGCAGAAAAGGATGGTCGGCCGGCTGAACGATCAAGCGGCCGCGGCTGCGCCGGTGCATCAAATTGAAATCGCGGGTGGCGCCGCCGATCAGCTCGCAATCAGGCGCCAAGGCGCCGTCAAAGCTCAACAGTTCATCACCGACGCGCAGCTCGTATTCATACAAGCGCACACCGTCGCCGCGCAGCACCGCGAACCAGCGCTGAATGCCCTCGAAGGCCGAGAAGGGCCCGTCGCGCTCGATGTCGGCCACGCTCAGGCGCACGATCCAGTCGCTGGGATTGGGCCAGGCCAGCAGCTCGCGCGTCTGCCCGCCGCCGTTTTTCCATGCCTGCGGTGCCAAATCTTCCGCGCTGATCACACTCCAACTCATGCCTGAAAACTCCCCTGCAACAGATAACGCGAGCCGGGGTGGGTCAAACGGACGGTGGTGACGATGCGCCCGCGGCTCAGGGTGCTGCGCTTGACCACCAAACAGGGGTCGCGCCGCGAAATGCCCAGAAGCTTAGCCTCGGATTCGCTCGGCAGTGTCGATTCGATGGTGTAGCGGGCCTCGCTGAGGGGGGCAACTTGTAACAAGTAGTGGGTCGGCGTGGTCTGACTGAAGTCCAGGCCCATGTAGTCAGGCGCGCTGGCCGGGTTGACCAAGCGGTCCTCGCACTGAATCGCCACGCCGTTTTCCAGGTGGACGATGACGCTGTGGAAGAGCTCAGTTCCAGCTGGCAGCTCGAACTCGGCCGCCTGCTCGGCCGTGGCCTGCAGCGTCTCCAGACGATGCAGCATGGCCTCGTGGCGGTGGCCGCGCTCGGCAATCTCGTCATGGACATCGCGCACGGTCAGGGTCGAAGAGATGCGGTGCAGCTGGGCCACAAAGGTGCCCACGCCTTGCACCCGCTCGATCAGGCCCTCCTGATGCAATTCGCGCAGGGCACGGTTCACCGTCATGCGGCTGACGCCAAAGGTCTGCACCAGTTCGGCCTCGGAGGGGAGCAGATCACCGGCCACCCAGTGGCCCGAGGCGATGCGTTCGCGCAGATGGTTCTGCACCTTGATGTACTGCGGTTCCGGGCTCGCTGGCGATTTTCTGACCATGACCGGATCGTAGTTGACTTTACTTGTATAGACAACTAGAGTTCGGCAAATTCCGGAATGCAACCACAGAGGCACGGAGCCACAGAGGAATACAAAACAGCCAGGTCCGCTCTGTCTGTTTTTCTTTGTCGCCGTGCTTGCTTTTTCCACCCCCAGGAGCCCGTCATGTCCTCACCGTCGACCACGCCCAAGACTTCTGCTCAGCCGCGCGTCGTGCGCGCCCCCACCGGCACCCAGCTCAGCTGCAAGAGCTGGCTGACCGAGGCCGCCTTCCGCATGATCCAGAACAATCTGGACCCGGTGGTTGCAGAGAACCCCGACGCCCTGGTTGTCTACGGCGGCATCGGCAAGGCCGCCCGCAACTGGGACTGCTTCGAAGCCATCCTGAGCTCGCTCAAAGAACTGGAAGCTGAAGAGACCCTGCTGGTGCAGTCGGGCAAGCCGGTCGGCGTGTTCAAGACGCACCCGGACGCTCCGCGCGTGTTGATCGCCAACTCCAATCTGGTGCCGCACTGGGCCAACTGGGAGCACTTCAACGAGCTCGACCGCAAGGGCCTGATGATGTACGGCCAAATGACGGCCGGCAGCTGGATCTATATCGGCACGCAAGGCATCGTGCAGGGCACGTATGAAACCTTCGCCGAAGCCGGCCGCCAGCACTACGGCGGCTCACTGACCGGCCGCTGGGTGCTAACCGCCGGCCTGGGCGGCATGGGCGGCGCCCAGCCCCTGGCCGCCACCTTTGCCGGCGCCTGCTCGCTGAACATCGAGTGCCAGCAGTCGCGCATCGACTTCCGCTTGAAGACCCGCTATGTCGACGAGCAAGCGACCGACCTCGACGACGCCCTGGCCCGCATCGCCAAGTACACGGCCGAAGGCAAAGCCATCTCCATCGCCCTGCTGGGCAATGCGGCCGAAGTGCTGCCCGAGCTGGTCAAGCGCGCCAAGGCCGGCACCGCCATCAAGCCCGATCTGGTAACCGATCAAACCTCCGCCCACGACCTGATCAACGGCTATCTGCCGGCCGGCTGGACCGTGGAGCAATGGAAGGCTGCGGCCGCCGACCCGACCCAGCATGCCGACCTGAAGGCCGCCGCCGCGCGCGGCTGCGCCGTCCACGTGCAAGCCATGCTGGACTTCCAGGCCATGGGCATCCCGACCGTGGACTACGGCAACAACATCCGCCAAGTGGCGCTGGAGCAAGGCGTCAAGAACGCCTTTGACTTCCCCGGCTTTGTGCCGGCCTATGTGCGCCCGCAGTTCTGCGAAGGCCGCGGCCCCTTCCGTTGGGTGGCGCTGTCCGGCGACCCGGAAGACATCTACAAGACCGATGCCAAGATCAAGGAACTTTTCCCCCACCACGCCCAGGTGCACCGCTGGCTGGACATGGCCAAGGAACGCATCGCCTTCCAGGGCCTGCCGGCACGCATCTGCTGGCTGGGCCTGGGCGAGCGTCACATCGCCGGCCTGGCCTTCAATGAGATGGTCAAGAACGGCGAGCTCAAGGCCCCGATCGTCATCGGCCGCGACCACCTGGACAGCGGCTCGGTCGCCAGCCCCAACCGCGAGACCGAGAGCATGGCCGACGGCTCGGACGCCGTGTCCGACTGGCCTTTGCTGAACGCGCTGCTGAACACCGCCGGCGGCGCCACCTGGGTCTCGCTGCACCACGGCGGCGGCGTGGGCATGGGCTTCAGCCAGCACAGCGGCGTGGTCATCGTGGCCGACGGCACGGATGCCGCCGCCCAGCGCCTCTCGCGGGTGCTCTACAACGACCCAGGCACCGGCGTCATGCGCCACGCCGATGCCGGCTATGAAATCGCCAAGACCACGGCGCGTGAGCGTGGTCTGAACATGCCCATGCTGGATCAATAAGTACAAAGACAGACCACAGAGACACAGAGACACAGAGACACAGAGGCAAGCCAGAGCATTTCTTTCTGAATTTCTGTGTGCCTCCGTGCCTCTGTGGTTGCATTTCAATTTGCGAGCCCGAGCCCCAACATGAACATCGAAATCACCCCTGGCCAGCTGACCCTGGCCCAGCTGCGCCAGATCCGCAGCGGCGGCATCACCCTGAGCCTGCACACCAGTGCCGATGCCATCATCCGCCGCAGCGCTGCCGTGGTGCAGGCCGCAGCGGCCGGCGACGCGCCCGTCTACGGCGTCAACACCGGCTTCGGCAAGCTGGCCTCCAAGCGCATCAGCAAGGAAGAGCTGGCCACGCTGCAGTTCAACCTCATCCGTTCGCACTGCGTTGGCGTCGGCGCACCGCTGCAGCCCGAAGTCGTGCGCCTGATGCTGGCCACCAAGGCCGCCTCGCTCGCCCGTGGTCACTCGGGCGTGCGCCCGGAGGTGGTGCAAAGCCTGCTCGACGTCTTCAATGCCGGCCTCGTGCCTTATGTGCCGGCGCAGGGCTCGGTCGGCGCCTCGGGCGATCTGGCCCCGCTCTCGCACATGACCCTGGCCCTGCTGGGCGAAGGCGAAATGCTGGTCGATGGCAAGCGTGCCCCCGCCCTGCCCGAGCTGCAAAAGCACGGCATCGCCCCCCTGGTGCTGCAAGCCAAGGAAGGCCTGGCCCTGATCAACGGCACCCAGACCAGCACCGCCCTGGCCCTGGAAGGCCTGATCCGCTTCGAGCAGGTGTATGCCTCGGCCCTGGTCTCGGGCGCGCTGAGCCTGGACGCCGCTCGCGGCAGCGACGGCCCGTTTGACCCGCGCATCCATGAGGTGCGCGGCCAGCCCGGCCAGATCGAAGCCGCCCGCGCCTACCGCCAGATCCTGGCCGGCAGCGCCATCCGCGAGTCGCACAAGGAAGGCGACGAGCGCGTGCAAGACCCGTACTGCCTGCGCTGCCAGCCGCAAGTCATGGGTGCATGCCTGGACCAAGCGCGTTATGTCCGCGATGTGCTGATCCGCGAAGCCAATGCCGTGACCGACAACCCGCTGGTGTTTGCCGGCGAGGACGGCAGCAGCTATATGGTCTCGGGCGGCAACTTCCACGCCGAGCCGGTGGCCCTGGCCGCTGACGCGCTGGCCTGTGCAATTGCCGAAGTCGGCGCCATTGCTGAGCGCCGCATCGCCATGCTGATCGACGCCAGCGTCTCGCGCCTGCCGCCCTTCCTGACCGAGAACGCCGGCCTGAACTCGGGCTTCATGATCGCCCACGTCACCGCCGCCGCCCTGGCCAGCGAGAACAAGAGCCTGGCCCACCCGGCCAGCGTGGACAGCCTGCCCACCAGCGCCAACCAGGAAGACCATGTCTCCATGGCCACTTTCGGCGCGCGCCGTCTGGGCAATATGCTGGACAACACCGCCCACATCATCGGCATCGAGCTGCTGGCCGCCGCCCAGGGCATCGAGTTCCTGCGCCCGCTGAAGAGTTCGGCCGCGCTGGAAGAGGTGCATGCCCTGGTGCGCAAGACCAGCCCGGCCATGCCCACCGACCACTACCTGGCCCCCAGCATCGAAGCCGCGACCGCCCTGGTGTCCTCGGGCGAACTGGCGGCCCTGGTGGAACGGGATGGCGGCATCGTGGTGCTGCCGTGATGGTGCTTTGAGAACAGCAAAGCCGGCCTGAGGCCGGCTTTTTTCTTGGGCAACGGGGAGTGCCGCGCTAAGGGCGACTGGCCGGCGCTGAGCTCGCGCTCACAAACCCAAATCCAGCGCGCGCGAGGCCCCCTCCAGCGCCGGTGACACCGCCGCGTCGATGACATGGCAGGGAATCGGCGCGAGGAAGCCGGACAGCCGGCCCTTGCCCTCAAAGCGGCTGCGGAAGGTAGAGCTGCGCAGCTCTTTCAAGAGGCGCGGCGCGATACCGCCGCCGATGTAGACGCCGCCGCGGGCGCCCAGGGTCAGGGTGACGTTGCCGGCCATGCTGCCGAGGAAGCCGCAGAACAGGGCGATGGCCTGGGCGGCGGTGGCGTCGCCGGCCTCGGAACGGCCGAGCACCTCGGCGGGCTCCAGGCTGACGGCCGGCTGGCCGTTCAGCTCGGTGCAGGCTTGGTACAGATTGACCAAGCCCGGGCCCGAGAGCGCGCGCTCGGCGGAGACATGGCCGAAGCGGCGACGCAGGCGCGCGATCACGGCGTCTTCGAAATCATCGAGGCCGGCCAGGGTGGCATGACCGCCCTCGCCCGACACCGGCCACCAGCCGCCACCGGGCAGCGGCATCAGGCCGGCCACGCCGAGGCCGGTGCCGGCGCCGATCACGGCCAGCGGCGCGCCGGCCACGGCCTCGCCAGGGCCCAGCGCATGCAGCTGGGCCGCCTTCAGATCTGGGATGCCCAAGGCCAAGGCCGCAAAGTCGTTGATGACCGTCAGGCGCTTGAGGCCCAGCTCGCGCTGCAGGCCGCTGATCGAAAACGACCAGGCGCCATTGGTCATGCGCACCTCGTCACCGCTGATGGGATACGCAATGCCGATGGCCAGGGCTTGCGGGCGCGGCAGGGCCTGGCTTTCCAGATAGGCCTCGACGGCCGCGGCCAGCGATGCATGCTCGGCGCCGCGGTAGTTGGCGCAGGCGCGCAGCGGGGCGCACGGTGCATCGACCCAGGCAAAGCGGGCATTGGTGCCGCCGATATCGGCCAGCAAGCGAGGGAAGGTGTCCGGGCTCGGAACGGGAGTCAACATGGCAGGTGCTCAGTCAGCAAAAAGCAAAAGAAACCGCTCGGCGCTCAGGCCGCCGCGCGATACGGCGCGCACAGGCGCTCGACATAGGCTTGATGGGGCGGCAGGCCGGCCAGCTGGCGGCTGACCTGCGTTCGGATGCTGGCGAGGAAGTGCGAGAGCTCGTCGTCCCCCATCAGATCGGCCACCGGGTGGTGGTGCTGGGGAGTGATGCCCTGACCCATCATGACCTGGATCCAGGAGTTTTCGGCAAACAGCTCGTCCAGCGGGCGGAACACGCGCGCGGTCTCACGGAACAACTCGATGCGGTGGCGCAGGGTCTCGGGCACGGCCATCGTGCGCACATGGCGCCACAGGGCCGAGTCGTCGCGCTCGGTCACGTGGTAGTGCAGGATGATGAAGTCACGGATGTGCTGCAGGTCCTGCGTGGTCTGCTGGTTGAACTCGCGCACATCCACCTCGCGGATGCCGCCGGCGGGGAACAGGCGCATCAGCCGGATGGCCGCGCGCTGCACCAGATGGATGCTGGTGGATTCCAGCGGCTCGATGAAGCCACTGGCCAGGCCCATGGCCACGCAGTTGCGGTGCCAGACCTCGTGACGCTGGCCCGGCTGGAAGCGCAGCAGACGCGGTTCGGTGATCAGCTCGCCCTCGACATGGCGGCGCAGCATATCGGGCGCCTCGGCGTCCGACAGCTCGCGGCTGCTGTAGACCAGGCCGTTGCCCACGCGGTGCTGCAGGGGAATACGCCACTGCCAGCCGAAGGGGTGCGCAATCGAGCGGGTGTAGGGCGGCGCCTCGCGCACCGCCGCGGTCTGCACCGCCACGGCGCGGTCGCAGGGCAGCCAATGGCTCCAGTCCTCATAGCCGACGCCCAGGGCCTGGCCCAGCAGCAAAGCGCGGAAGCCGGTGCAATCGACGAAGAGATCGCCCTCGATGCGGCTGCCGTCCTCCATTTGCAAGGCCGTCAGATCGCCCTCACCCGGCTGCTCACGCAGCACGGCGGCGATCTTGCCCTCGATGCGGCGCACGCCATGGGCCTCGGCCAGGCCACGCAGGAAGCGGGCATAACGCGTGGCATCCAGGTGGTAGGCGTAGTTCATGCCGTTGTTCGGCAGGTGGGCAAAGCGCTGTTCTTCGGCGGCGCGCAGCTCCAGGCAGTACTCGCCGTAGGGCGCCGCCAGACCGCGCTCGCGGCCCTTGAGCCAGAAATGCTGGAAGCCGGCGCTCCAGTGGTCTTTGCCTGTCAGGCCGAAAGAGTGGATGTAGTCCTCACCCGGCACCTTCCAGCCTTCAAACTTGATGCCGAGCTTGAAGGTCGCCTGCGTGGAGGCCATGAACTCCGCCTCGTTCAGGCCCAGCAGCTCGTGGTAGGTGTGCAGGGCCGGGATGGTGGCTTCGCCGACGCCGACGGTGCCGATCTCCTCGGATTCGACCAGGCGGATGTCGAGTAGCTTGCCCATCAGTTTGCCCATCAGGGCGGCCACCATCCAGCCGGCGGTGCCGCCGCCAGCGATGACGACGCGGCGCACCGGCTTGGTGGATGGGGGGGTCTCGGGGTGAATCGCTTGGACCTTCATGGTGAGGACCTTTCCTTCTTGTCTCGACGTTCGTTTCTTGTTGGTCTTTTTCTTGTTTTCATCCGCTGAGAATCGCTGTCCTCAGCGGTTCAGCTTCTTCAGCAGCCAGGCCCTCATGCGGCGCATGCCGGCCTCGTTGAAGGGCGCCAGCAGGCTGCGCGCTGGCGCCGGAATGTGGTCGGCCGTGTGCTCATCGGCCTCGAAAACATAATGGTCAAACAGCGCGCGCCAGGCGGCCCGCTCGGCGGGCGGCAGATCACGGACCGTGGCCAGAGCCAACCAGAGCGCGGTGTTGGGGGAGTCAGACCATGCCGGGCTGCGCCGCCACCAGTAGTTCACCAACACATTGAGGGCGTCGAGCCCCTCGACCTGGTGCCACCAGAGGCTGGGGATGTAGATCGCGTCGCCGGGCTCCAACTCGACCACCTGGGCGCGCGCCAAGGCATTCGCAAAGCGCGGAAAGCGCTGCAAGTCGGGCGCCGAGGGGTTGGCCAGGCTGATGGGCTGGCCGGCAGGCGTGAGGTCCAGTGGGCCGACATAAAGATCACCGACCGCATCGGGCGGAAACAGGGTGAAGCGCCGGCGGCCGGCGGCACAGCAGGCGATGTTGGACGGCCAGTCCTGGTGGGTGGGCACGGTGATGCGATTGCCCATCCAGAGGCTGGCCAAAGGCGCCTCGGGCGTATCCAAAGCCAGACTGTGCTCGGCTGCGAAACCGGGCAGGCAGGTCTCGACCGTGGTCGAGCCCATGTAGAGATAAGGGCTGGGGGCCAGGTCTTGCCAAGCCAGCAGCTGGGCCAGCACCTGGTCAAAAGGCAGGATCTGGCGGCTGAAGTTGAAGCCGCTGAAATCCTCGGTGTAGGCGATCCGACCGGCGCTCTCGGGAGCCATCTGGAACACACCCACGGTGGCGCCCTGCCATTTGCTTTGCAGGCAGGCGGCCACAGCCCCCGCGCCCTGGGCTGCCGCCCGGACGACCGGCCAGTGCGCCGCCAGGCCGCGCAGCACGCAAGGCACATCCAGCGACAAGACCTCGGGCGGAACGTGCCCGGGGCGCTGGACCTTCAGTTCAAGCATGGCGCTCGCGTTGCTGTTCACGAGCAATCAGTTCCGGCAGGTGCGACAAGGAAGCCAGTGCCATGGCAATCGGCAGCCAATGTCCCTGCTCGTGCAGCTGCGCGACCGCCGTGCCCGGCAAAGCCGCCAGGCGGTCTTCATCAATCACGAAATAACCGGCCAGGCGCCGCACCTGGCCGGAGGCTTGCTCCACATCCAAGCTCATCGGCTCCAGCAGCTGGTGCTGCAAGAGCGCATCGATGAACTCGGGCAGCGCCAGCATGCCCAGATGCAGTGCCTGCAAGACGGACAGGCGATGCTCGAGCACAGCCGACTGACCACCTTGCGGCAGGAACAGCGGCTCACCCTCGCTGCGGCTCAGGCGTGGGCTGTCCAGGTCGACATGGACCACCCACTCTTCCCCATCGCGCCCGACCAGAAAGGGCTGGCGCTCCAAGGCCCAGGGCAGATGCCCGGCCTGCCAGCCCTGCGGGCCGAGGAACTGGTTGTGCGACTCGAACAAGCCCAGCAAAGCGACGGGCTGGAAGCGGGCCGCGCCACCGGCGCTCTCCTGGAACACGATGGGGAAATGCGCCTGCATCTGCCTGAACTCCGCAGGCACCGTGGGTACGGCGCTGGCGGCATCACCCCAGCTGGCATCGAGCCGCGTTTGCAGACGCAGATCGGCATGGTTGACGTTATCAAGCAGAACGGGGCGCATCAGAACAGCTCCAAGGGTCAGAAGGCGTAGCGGGCGCTCAGCATGTAGCGGCGACCGGTCTGGGTGAAGTACAGCGTTTCCTCCTTGGCCCGGCCGTGAACGCGCTGGATGCCGTCGTTCAGGTTCAGAGCCTCGAAGTTCACGCTGAGCTTCTTGCTGAACTTATAGCCCAAGCTGAGGTCCCATTGACCGTAAGCCTCGGTATAAGCCGGACCGGCACTGCCGAACACGTCGGCGCTGGTGCTGCTCAGGAACTCATCGCGCCAGTTGTAGGCCACGCGGGCGCTGTACTTGTCATCCTCGTAGAAACCCACCAAGTTGGACGAGTTGCTCATGCCCAGCAAGGCGTTCTGCTCGGTCAGGTTCAGGTTGTCGTACTTCAGCCCGGACTTGACCCAGGTGTAGTTGGCAGCCACACCGAAGCCTGTCTTGCCGAAGGCATGCTGCAAGTTCAGCTCCATGCCCTTGATGGA
Source organism: Kinneretia sp. DJ1R-11 (assembly GCF_025717595.1). NCBI lineage: Bacteria > Pseudomonadati > Pseudomonadota > Betaproteobacteria > Burkholderiales > Sphaerotilaceae > Roseateles > Kinneretia sp. DJ1R-11. Next base: position 94,855 of record NZ_JAJIRR010000010.1, on the reverse strand, counting down.
GTCGCTGCGCTGGTTGGTCGGCGCCGTGATGGTGAAGGCGGCCACCGGGTCACCCGTCTGACCGGAGATGGTGCCCAGCGGATTGCCGTTGCCATCGAAACCGGTGCGCACCACACCCTTGGTCCCGTTGTAGGTGTTGAGGATGTAGGTGCGGATGCAGGAGGCGTCCTTGGTCGGGCAGCTCTTGGTGACGGCTTCGTTGTAAAGCGCGCCGCCAATCGGCGAGGTCAAACCGGCCGGTGTCGACTGCAAGGTGCTGCTGCCGATGAAGTTGCTGATGTTCTTGCGGAACAGGCCCAGCGCGGCATAGCTCGACTTGGCGTAGTAGTACTCGGCCGAGAGGTCGAAGTTCTTGGACAGCAGGGGCTTCAGGCCCGGGTTGCCCTGGCTGCCGGAGCCGCCGTTGACGCGGAAGTCCGACAGCGTCACGCCACCCTGAATCGCACCCCAGCCAGGCCGGCCGATGGTTTCGCCGTAGCTGGCGCGCACCTTGACCTTGTCGCTGAGCTCAGCTTCCCAGTCGATGCTGGGCAGCAGGTACTTGTAGCTGCCCGACAGCGCAGTGAAGTCCGAGGCGCCACGAACCAGGGCGAACTCATTGGCGGACACCCAGTTGATGCCGGTGACGATGGGCACCAGGGCTTGGGAGTCGACCTTGGTGCGCTCGTAGCGCAGGCCGATATTGGCGCTCATGGGCACGCCCCAGACCCAGTCCTTGCCGTATTGCAGGTAGGCGCTGCTGGACTTCTCTTGGGTGCGGCGGTCGTCGGTGAAGTTGGACGAAGGCACGAACCACTTGTCGCTGCCGTCGGCCTTGATCGCCGCCGCGCGCACAGCCTGGAAGTCCCACAGATAGAAGTTGTTGAACAGATTGCCGCCATTGCTGCCCATGGAATGGGCAAAGTAGTTCTGCAGCTGGCCGGCCTGGAACAGGTTGTCGGGGTAGTCGCTCGGCTTGTTGTGGCCGCCCCAATCGTCTTGCTGGACATTGGCGAAGGCGGTGCGGTTTTTGACCTTGCTCATGCCGATGCCGAAGTCCAGACCCGAGCTCTCGTTCAGCACGTACTTGCCCTTGAACTGCGCCTGGTCGATCTGGTTGCGCATATAGCTGTTGCGGAAGGACGAACCCGTCACTTGCAGCAGGCTGGGGCTGGCCGCCGGGTCACCGGCCAGGCCAATGCTCAAGACCGGGAACTTCTGAGAGAAGTCGGCCGAGGCGCTGGCACGGTTGTACATGGACACGCCGAGCGTGGAGTTGCTGCCAAAGGGGCTGTCGGCGCCCGAGGTGGCGGTCGAGTGGTGGGCGTCAAGCTCCAGGGTCAGCGCATTCGAGGCCTTCCAGGCCACGTTCATGCCGGTCGACTGGTTCTTGTTCTTGGTGCCGTAGATGCTGCCGGCCATGGCCACGTCGGCCGGAGCCTTGGGGTCATAGGTCTCGGTGTAGGTAAGCGGTGCGGCGATCGGGCCATTGGTCCAGCTGGACGAAGACGGGCCGAAGTTGAACCAAGCCGAGAGCTCGCTGCGCTTGGAATGGATCTTGTTTTCCGAGTAGGTGTGATCGAAGGTCGTGGTCACGTCCTGCACCGGGCGGAACTGCAAGACCAGCTGGCCGTTGGTGCGGGTGCGCTCGAAGGAGTTCAGGCTGTAGCGCATCTCCTGCGGCACGACATAGAGGTCGGTGGGCTTGGGACGGTTGGTGATCTTGTCGGCACCCGCCTGGCCCGGCAGCGGGATGGTGCCCCAGTTCTGTTCGTCGCCCTTGAAAGTGCGCCAGCCGGCGTCCACCGCGGCTTGGTTGTAGCCGCCGTTGCGCTTCTGGATGCTGCCGATCAGGGCGATGCCGAAGCGACCATCGGCCGAAACATCGCTGTAGATGCCGGACACCTCGGGCGTCATCTGGCTGCCGTTCAGGCTGTCGGGCAGGCGCTTGTTGGACTCGTCGCTGACCATCTTGACGCCAACGCTGGCCACGCGCTGCTTGTTGTCCAGCGGGCGGGCGGTCTTGATGTTGATGGTGGCGCCGATGCCACCGGTGGGTGAATCGGCCCGGCTGGTCTTGTAGACCTCCAGGGCGGCCACGCCTTCCGAGGCCAGATTGGCGAAATCGAAGGAGCGCGAGTTCGAGGCAAAGGTCGCGCCGAGGCTGGAGGCGGGCATCTGCCGGCCGTTCAACAGCACCAGATTGAAGTCGGGGCCGACCCCGCGCACGGTGATCTTGGAGCCCTCACCGAGTGAGCGGTCGATGGACACACCGGCGATGCGCTGCATCGATTCGGCCAGGTTGGTGTCCGGGAACTTGCCGATGTCTTCGGCCACGATGCCATCCACCAGGCCGCGTGCGTTGCGTTTGAGGTTGAGGGAGGACTCCAGGCTCTGGCGAATGCCGGTCACGACGACGGCGTCGAGCTGGGCCTTGTTGGCGTCTGCGGGAGGGTTGCTCGCTTGCTGCGCATGCGCGGCGAGACTGGCCACCAGCAGGCCCACCGCGCTTGCCGAACGGGACAAACGAGTGACGGGTCGAGGATTTCTCATGAACTTGTCTCCGGGTATTTTTTGAAGGTCTGCCCAATGAAACGCTTGAAAGCGCTTTCATTACCAACAAGAATCGCGCATTTGCAAGCGCTTTCAAATTAGGCAACACCCTAGGTTGCTTGCTCCTCGCAACGCCAATCCCTACTTTGATCTTGCAAGCGCGCATCAAAGCTTGAGAGTTTTCGTAGCGAGCGGCCGTCAGGCTAGGCGGACGGAGCACAGGAACCGGAACGTACTTCCTGTACGTGAGGATTCCGAGCACCGGACCAACGACGCATGGCGGTCGCGCAGTAGAAAACTCTCAAGCGCTCAGCGAATGGCGCGCCGCACTGATTCGCGCAACACCAATTCCGGCGCCGCCAACTGCACCGCAGGCGCTTCGCCGCGCAGCAGGCTGAGCATGGCACCGGCCGCCTGCGCGCCCGTCTCATAGACGGAATGGCGCACCGTGCTCAACGGCGGCATGGTGTAGCGCGACATGATCAGGTCGTCGAAGCCGACGATGGAAACATCGTCCGGCACACGCAGATTGCGCCGCGCCAGACCCAGGATGGCGCCGTAAGCCATCTGGTCGTTGGAGCTGAAGATGGCACTGAAGGCGACGTCACGCTCCATCAGGCGGCTGATCGACAACATGCCACCGGCTTCGGTGTAATCGCTCGGCACGATCAACTCAGGCTCGACCGGAATGCCGGCGGCCGCCAGGGCGTCGAAGTAGCCGTGCTGGCGATCGATGGCGTCGTCATGGATCAAATCGCCAAGCAAGAGGGCGATACGCCGGTGGCCCAGCGAGATCAGATGTTCGGTGGCCAGGCGGGCGCCGGCGCGGTTGTCAAAGCTGAAGCTGAACAGGCGCTCGCCTGTCACCTGCCGCCCCACCACCACCATGGGCACGCTGTCGGACAGGGCCTCCAGCTCCTGGTTGTCCAGGCGGCCGGCCAGCACGATGACGCCGTCCACACGGCGCGACAACAGGGTCTCAATGGCCTTGCGCTCATCGGCCTCGTTCCAGTTGCCACTGACGAACAGCGGCACATAGCCGGCCGCTTCCAGCTCCACCTCGATGCCACTGAGTGCCTCGCCATAAAACGGGCTGCTGATGCGCTGGGTGACCACGCCGATGCTCATGGTGCGGCCGCCCGCCAGGCCGCGCGCCACCGGGTTGGGGCGGAAGCCGAGGCTGCTGATGGCTTCGTCCACCGCCGCCCGCTTGAGCGCGCTGACCGTGGCCGTGCCATTGAGGATGCGCGACACGGTGCTGGGCGAAACGCCGGCCCGGGCCGCCACCTGCTCGAGCGTGACGACGCCCTCGGCACGGCTTGACGGCGCTTTCTTGGCTGCGGGTTTGGCTTGCACTGAGGGTCCTTGACACGGGGGCCGGCCAGTGTAGGCGGCCCCAAGCGCGGCCCAACGCCGGCTCCGCGCTTGCCCCACTAGGGTTTACGCGGCTTGGTGCGCCGGGTCGGCCAGCACAGAATCGTGAAAGCGCTTTCAAAGCGTCAACAAACAAAAAACAATGACACGAGACAAGTCCCCCGACACGCGTCGGCGCCAGTTGCTGGCTGCAGCGGCGCTCGCACCTCTCGCCAGCAGCGCGCCGGCTCAGAGCGAACCACCGCGCCTGGTGGTGGCGGCCTTTCCGCTGCTGGACCAGGTCATCAAGCAGGCCCTGCCCGCCTGGAGCCAGGCGCATGGCGGTGTGCAGGTCGAGGTGATCAGCCGCCAGTACGACGATCACCACACGGCCATGACCACGGCCCTGTCTTCGGCCAGCGCCAGCCATCTGCCCGATGTGATCGCGCTGGAAACCATGTATATGGGCCGCTTCTCGCTGGGCGCCGGCCTGCAGGATTTATCCGTTCCGCCCTATCTGGCCGAAGGCCTGCGCGAGCGTTTCGTGCCCTTCGCCTTCGAGCAAGCGCGCAACCGCGAAGGCGCGGTGGTGGCGATTCCCGCCGACATCGGCCCGGGCTCGATGTTCTACCGCGCCGATGTGCTGGAGCGCGCTGGCCTGGGCCTGAAGGACCTGAGCGAAAGCTGGGAGGCCTACGTGCAAGCCGGCGTGCAGATCAAGGCCCGTACCGGTGCCTACCTGCTGGCACATGCACGCTATCTGAAGGACATCGTGCTGTTCTCCAGCACCCCGGCCGGCCAGAGCATTTACTTCGACGCCCAAGGGCGGCCCAGCATCAGCAGCCCGCTGTTCCAGCGCGCCTTCGAGCTGGCACAGAAGGTGCGGCGCCTGGGTCTGGACGCCATCGTCGACACCTGGCGCAATGACTGGAGCGAGCACCTGCGCCGCGGCAAGCTGGCGACCGAGCTCTCGGGCGCCTGGATGGCCAGCCAGATGGCCAAATCGGTGGCGCCCAACACCCATGGCCTGTGGCGCGCGGCCCAGTTGCCCGGCGGCAGCTTCGGCGGCTGGGGCGGCAGCTACTACGCCATACCGCGCCGCTCCGACGCCGGCCGCAAAGCCCTGGCCTGGTCGCTGATCCAGCACCTGACCCTGAGCCGCGAGCTGCAGCTCAGCGCTTTCAAGAACCAGGACGCCTTCCCCGCCCTGCTCAGCGCCCAGGATGACCCCTTCTTCGACGAACCGGTCGATTTCCTCGGCGGCCAACGCGCCCGCCAGTTGTGGCGCGAGGCGGCCCGCCGCATCCCCGCACGGCCCCTGCACCGGCAGAACAAGTTTGCCGAGGAGGTGGTCAATGGCGAGCTCGACAACGTGCTGATCTACGGCAAGTCCATTCCCAAGGCCCTGGCCGATGCCCAGGCCTTGCTGGTTCACAGGGCCACACGATGATGATGATGAACAAGACGAGTCCGTCATTTCGCCTGCCCCGCGCATGGGTGCCCTATCTGCTGCTCAGCCCCTTCCTGAGCCTGTTCGCAGTCTTCGGCCTGTTTCCCCTGCTGTTCTCGCTGTGGATGGCCTTCCAGAGCTGGGAACCCACGGCCGGGCTGGAAGCCATGCGCTTCACCGGCCTGGAGAACTTCATCTTTGTGCTGGGTGATGCCTGGTTCTGGAAAGCCCTGGGCAACACGCTCTGGCTGGCCGTGTTCTCGGGCCTGCCCCAGCATCTGGTGGCCCTGCCGCTGGCGGTCTTCATCAACCGCGCTTTCGGGCGCCACGGCCACAGCGTCGCGGCCGCCTACTTCCTGCCCTACATCACCTCGACGGTGGCCATCGCCATGATGTTCACCTCCCTGCTGTCCACCGACTACGGCCTGATCAACGCCATGCTCAAGTGGGCCTTCGGCATGGAGGCGATCAACTGGCTGTGGCAGCCGCAGACCCTCAAGCCAGCCGTGTCCATGGTGGTGTTCTGGCGCTATGTGGGTTTCAACCTGGTGCTCTACCTGGCCGCCCTGCAGACCATTCCGCGCGAGCTGTATCAAGCCGCCAAGCTGGACGGCGCGGGCTCCTGGTCCTGCTTCCGCTACATCACCCTGCCGGCGCTCAAGCCCATGATGCTGTTTGGAATAACCCTCAGCATCATCGGTGGCATGCAGCTGTTCGAGGAGCCCTTCATCCTCACCAACGGCCGCGGCGGCCCGGACCAGGCCGCCATGACGGTGGCCATCTACGTCTATCGCCTGGCCTTTGACTTCAGCGACTTCGGCGCCGCCAACGCCATCTCCTGGCTGCTGTTCGCCCTGCTGGCCACCATGACCTGGCTGACCAACAAAGCCTTCAAGGACCGCAAGCCATGAGCCGCCTGACGACAAAAACTCTCTCACGCGGGGCCGCCTATCTGCTGGTCGGTGGTGGGGCCCTGCTGATGCTGGCGCCCTTCTACTTCATGTTTGTGTTCGCCACCCAGTCGAACGCGGCCATCTTCAATGTGCCGCCGCCGCTGTGGTTCGACGGTGAACTGGGCCGCAATCTGCAGACCCTGACCACCCGCCTGCCCTTCTGGCGCAATCTGGGCTGGAGCCTCTATGTGGCGCTGATGTCCACGGCTCTCACCCTGCTGTTCTGCTCCATGGCCGGCTATGCCTTTGCCATGCTGGAGTTCCGCTTCAAGCAGCCGCTGTTCCTGCTCGTCATGGGCACCCTGCTGGTGCCCCCCTTCATGACCATGATTCCCAACTTCATGGTCATGGATGCCCTGGGCTGGCTGGACACCCACCGCGCGCTCTACATCCCCGGCGCCGCCGGCGCCTTCGGCATCTACCTGGTGCGGCAGTTCGCGGCCGCCTCGGTGCCGATGGAGCTGCTCAAGGCCGCGCGCATGGATGGCTGCAGCGAGTTTGGCATCTACTGGCGCATCGCCCTGCCACTGCTGCGCCCGGCCCTGGGCACCCTGGGCCTGATCACCTTCATCGCCTCCTGGAACAACTTCATGGCCCCGCTGGTGGTGCTGCGCCAGGCTGAGAGCTACACCCTGCCCCTGGCACTGCGCAGCCTGCAGGCCACCGTCAACACCGAGTGGGGCGCCATCATGGCCGGTTCGGCCATTGCGACCCTGCCGCTGATCGTCCTCTTCGTCATTTCATCCCGCCAACTGATCGCCGGTCTGACCGCTGGCGCCGTCAAATAATGTCCGCTGCAACTCACACCCCCACCTCCTCGGCTGACGTTCCCGCCAGCTTCCCGGCCGACTTCCTGTTCGGCGTGGCCACCAGCAGCTTTCAAATCGAGGGCGCGACCCATGTCGACGGCCGCGGCGAGTCGATCTGGGACCGCTTCTGCCGCCAGCCCGGCGCCATCTCCGATGGCAGCAATGGCGACATCGCCTGCGAGCATTTCGATCGCCTGGAACAGGACCTGGACCTGATCGCCTCGCTGGGCGTCAACTGCTACCGCTTCTCGCTGGCATGGCCACGCATCCAGCCCACGGGCCGGGGTGAGTGGAATGCCGCCGGCCTGGGCTTTTACGAGCGCCTGGTCGATGGCCTGCTGGCGCGCGGCATCAAGCCGGTGGCCACGCTCTACCACTGGGACCTGCCGCAAGCCCTGCAAGACCAGCAAGGCGGCTGGGCTGCGCGCGACACGGTGCACCGCTTTGTCGACTACGCCCGCCATGTGCAAAAGCATCTGGGCGACCGGCTCTACGCCCTGTCCACCCACAACGAACCCTGGTGCACCGCCACCCTGGGCCATGATCAAGGCGTGCACGCGCCGGGCCTGCGCGACCGCGCGTTGGCGGCTCAGGTTTCGCACCACCTGCTGCTCAGCCACGGCCTGGCCATGCAAGCCATGCGCGCCGAAGGCGGCTGCAAGAACCTCGGCATCGTCCTGAACATGGGCCCCAGCGTGCCCGCCACTGCCCACCCGGCCGACATCGCCGCCGCCCGCCTGGCCGACGCAAAGAGCCGCCGCTGGTACAGCGACCCGCTGTTCAAGGGCGAGTACCCGGCCGAAGCCCTGGCCGACCTTGGCGCCGATGCCCCCAAGATCGAAGCCGGCGACATGGCCGCCATGCGCGCGCCCATGGACCACCTGGGCATCAACTACTACACCCGCTATGTGGTCAACGCCGACGGCAAGCCCTGGGTCGCGCGCGAGCACGGCCTGCCCGCTTCGGACATGGACTGGGAGGTCTACCCCGAAGGCCTGACCGACATCCTCTGCCGCATGCACGCGGATTACCCCGACATGCCGCCGCTCTACATCACCGAGAACGGCGGCGCCTTCCCCGACCAGACCGTGGTCGACGGCCATGTGCACGACCTGGACCGCCTCGACTACCTACGCACCCACATCGCCGCCACCGCCGAGGCCCGCCGCCGTGGCGTGCGGGTGGACGGTTATATGGTGTGGAGCCTGATGGACAACTTCGAATGGGGCTTTGGCTACTCCAAGCGCTTCGGCATCGTCCATGTCGACTACGACACCCAGGCGCGCACGCTCAAGGCCAGCGCGCTCTGGTACCAAGACCTGCTGCGCCAGTGGCGCGCTCAAGGTTGACGCCGGGGGATGCCATCATGATGCACAAGACCCTGCACCCCAGCCGGCCACTGATGGCGGCCCTGGCCTCTTTGCTGGTCGCCTGCGGTGGCGGAGGTGCGACGGCCTCGCCGTCCCCAGCGCCCGCGCCCGCGCCCGCGCCCGCGCCTGCACCCGCACCGTCGCCAGCCCCCGCCCCCGCCCCCGCTCCAACACCAGCGCCGTCAAACCGCTGGACCCTGGTCTGGTCCGATGAATTCGAAGGGGCCGCCGGCACCCTGCCCAATGCCAAGCATTGGAACTACGACCTCGGCAACAAGGAAAGCAATGGCTGGGGCAACCACGAGCTGCAGTACTACACCGCTGCCGCCCGCAATGCCGCACTCGACGGCCAGGGCCATCTGCTGCTGCGGGCCGAGAAGCAAGCCAACGCCGGCCCGTGTTGGAACGACAAACCCTGCGAGTACAGCTCGGGCCGCCTGCGCAGCGACGGCAAGGTCAGCTTCAGCTACGGCAAGCTGGAAGCGCGCATCAAGATTCCCGGCGGCCCCGGCATCTGGCCGGCCTTCTGGACCCTGGGCGAAGACAAGCTGCCCTGGCCCGCAGCCGGCGAAATCGACGTGCTGGAGAACATCGGCAAGGAGCCCAACAACGTCTACGGCACCGTCCATGGTCCCGGCTACTCCGGCGCCCAGGGCATTGGCAAGAAGTACAGCGCCTCCCAGCCGATTTCCCAGGATTTCCATGTTTTCACCCTGATCAAGCGCCCGCAAGAGTTGGTCTGGCTGATTGACGGCGTCGAGTACCACCGCCTCACACCGGCCGGCCTGCCCGCGGGTGCACCTTGGGTGTTCGAGCGTGCCTTCTTCGTCATCCTCAATCTCGCCGTCGGCGGCGACTGGCCCGGCAACCCCGACGCCAGCACGCCCTTCCCGGCAGAGATGCAGGTCGACTGGGTACGCATCTACAAAGAGGACTGAAGCGTGAACGTTTTTCTACTGCGCGGCCGCCATGCGTCGTTGGCCCTCGCTCCGGAATCCTCACGTACATCACAGTACGTTCCGGTTCCTGCGCTCCGTCCGCCTAGCCTGACGGCCGCTCGCGACGAAAAACAAACACCGAACAGATCATGCTGCGCACGCTGAGCCACGACTTCACGCCGGTACTCCCGCGCGCCGGCGTGTCCGCGCGCGCTGCCGGCCAGGGCCCAGAGCCGGAAGGCACAGCCCGAAATTTCGCCATCGACTGGTCACGCATCTTCCCCAAGGGCGTGGGTGCCCGCGCCGATGCCGCAAGCTTGGGCGAGGTCTCGCGCGAGATCGACCGCATGTTGGCGCAAGGCCTTCAGCCCTGGGCCACCCTGCATCAGGGTCAGCTGCCGCCCGCCCTGCTGGAGCAAGGCGGCTGGTTGAAGCGCTCGACCATCGGCGCCTTTGCCGACTTCGCCCGCCTGATGGGCGAACAGCTGGGCGACCGGGTGCGGCACTGGATCACTCACGACGACCCGGGCCACGCAGCCCTGGACTTGAACGCCGAGTCGAGTGACGGCTCACGAGCACTGCACCGCGCCTTGCAGATCAGCCACCATCGCCTGATCAGCCATGGTGAAGCACTGCGTGCCCTGCGCAGCGCGGCCCCGGGCGCGCAGGTCGGCCTCATCCTGAGCCTGCAGGCGATTCGGCCGGCCAGCCACCGAGCCGCCGACCTGGCCACGGCCGTGCGCCAAGATGGCCTGCGCAACCGCTGGTGGCTGGACCCGCTATTCGGCCGCGGCTACCCCAGCGATGTGCTGCAAGCCCTGGGCGTGGATGCGCCCACCGTGCTGCCCGGCGATCTGCGCAGCATGGCCAGCCCCTGCGACTTTCTCGCCATCCGGCCCCAGCGCCACGAACAGCATGCCTCCTTCGGGCCTGAATCCGAAGTCGACGCGGCCCGCATCCTCGAGCTGCTGGAACGCGTGCACCACGGTTACACGCCGCCAGCGCTCTATCTGATCAGCCCCGAGGCCTCGGCCCAAGCCCCAGCGCGGACCTCGGCCCGCCTCATGCCCAGCGGCCCCTCGCCGCGCTCCTTCCCTCGCACCGAAAGGGTCTCGTTTTGAGCCGCGTCTGCATCCAAGGCCTCAACATCCGCTTCGGCGGACACGAGGTCATCCGCCACCTCGACCTCGACGTCCAGTCCGGCGAGTTCCTGGTTCTGCTGGGCCCCTCGGGCTGCGGCAAATCGACCCTGCTGCACAGCATTGCCGGCCTCAACCCCATCAGCGGTGGCCGCATTCTGATCGGCGACAAGGACATGAGCCAGGCCGAGCCCAGCGCCCGCGGCGTGGGCATGGTGTTTCAGAGTTATGCGCTCTACCCGCATATGAGCGTGCATGACAACCTGGCCTTTCCGCTCAAGATGGCCGGCCTGCCCAAACCCGAAATCGAAGCCCGGGTGGCGCGCGCCGCCGCCATGCTGCAGCTGGACGCCCTGCTGCAGCGCCGCCCGGCCCAGCTCTCCGGCGGCCAGCGCCAGCGCGTGGCCATCGGCCGCGCCGTGGTGCGCGAGGCCAGCGTGCTGCTGCTGGACGAACCGCTGTCCAACCTCGACGCCAAGCTGCGCACCGAGCTGCGCCGCGAGCTCAAGCAGCTGCATGCACGCCTGGGCAACACCATGATTTACGTGACCCACGACCAGGTGGAGGCCATGACCCTGGCCACCCGCATCGTCGTGATGCACGAGGGTGCGATCCAGCAGATCGGCACGCCGGCCGAGGTCTACGAGCGGCCGCGCACCTTGCGCGTGGCCAGCTTCGTCGGCTCGCCGACGATCAACCGCCTCGCCGGTCAGCTCAGCGGTGGCCAGTTCCAGACCGGTGCGCTGCAGCTGGCCGGGCCGACCGCAGCCAGCGCCGGCCCCCTGACCCTGGGCGTGCGGCCCGAGGACGTGGTGCTGGGCACGAGCCAGCCCTTCGAGGGTCAGGTCGAGCTGATCGAGCCACTGGGCAGCCAGCACCTGCTCTGGTTGCGCAGTGGCGAGCACCTGATCTGCGCCGTGCTGCCGGGCCAGCCTGCGCTGCAAGCCGGCGATCGCCAGCACTTTGGTTTCGACGCGCGCCGCCTGCATTGGTTCGACGCCCAGGGCCTGCGCGTGGAATAAAGCCGGTCGAAACAGGCGGCGAAGGTCACGGCGGCCGGCTGGCCGCAAAGGGACAGACAATCAGGGCGTCCAAGCTTCCGCGCCACCCAGCCCGGCCCCGCCATGACCTGCCTCTTGCGAACCGCCCTGCTGGCCTGCTGCATCGCTGTGAGCGGTCTCGTGGCGGCGTCCGCGCAAGCTCAGACCGTCAGCTTCATCAACCCGGGTCATGCGGACGAGGCCTACTGGCGCAGCGCCAGCCAAGCCATGGAAGCCGCCGCACGCAGCCTGGGCATGAAGCTGGAGGTGCTGTACGCCGAGCGCCAGCCTGAACGCGCCCTGGCCCTGAGCCGCGAGCTGGCGGCGCGGCCGCGCGAGCAACGCCCTGACTATGTGATCCTCAGCAACGACAAAGGCGTGCTGGTGGAGTGCGCCCAAAATCTCGCAGCCGCCCGCATCAAGAGCTTTGCGGCGTTCTCGGGCCTCCTGCCCCAGGAGCTGAAACGCTGGAGCCCGCGCAGCGGCTTGCCTTTGCTGATGGGCAGTCTGGAACCTCGGGCCCAGGACGCCGGCTACCTCAGTGCAAAAGCTCTGATCGAGCAAGGCCTGGCGCGTCAGATGCACGGCAGCGACGGCCGCCTGCATCTGCTCGCCATCGCAGGGGACCGCTCCACGCCGAGTTCCATCCAGCGCAATCAGGGCCTGCGCCAGGCTCTGGCCGAGCATCCCAAAGTGGAGCTGGACGCTCAGGCCTTCGCCGACTGGCGCCGCGACTTGGCGCGCGAACGCATGCAAGGCCTGCTGCAACGCGGCCATGCGCCCCAGTTGGTCTGGGCGGGCAGCGACCTGATGGCCTTCGGTGCCATGGAAGCCGCCGAAGCGCGCGGCCTGACGCCGGGCCGGGAGCTGCTGTTCTCGGCGATCAATACCTCCGACGAGGCCATGCAGTCGGTGATCGCCGGCCGCCTCAGCTCCCTGGCTGGCGGCCACTTTCTGACCGGCGCCTTTGCCATGGTGCTGTTGCACGACCTGTACCGCGGCCGCGATTTCGCTGACGAAGGCCTGGTGCTCGAGCGCCCCATGTTCATGCGCTTTGACAGCGCCGCGGCCCAGCGCTTTCTGGCCCGGCCCAGCTTGACCGAGCTCGACTTCCGCCGCTTCAGCAAGCTGCACAACCCGCGGCTGCGCCGCTACAACTTCGGCCCGCAAGGCTTGCTGGATGGCAGCGCTGCGGCGCCATGAGATCACCCGGGGACTTTGGTATCGCCCCGGCAGCGCGATTCGTGCCGTGTTCGACGCCAGTCGACATTTGAGAAAACCGATGAATTTGTCGTCATGGCTAGGCGCAAACCACAGCGATGCCGAGTGGCATGGCGAGGATTTGCAACAACGCCAGGGCGGCAAAGGCGCGGTTTTGCATGCTGACTGGCGTCGAACACGGCACTAGTATCGCCCTGCCGCTCCGGCCACGCGCAGATAGACATAGGCGGCCCAGGCCACCAGGGCCCGCCGCAGCACCGCACGCAGACCCTGACCGACCCGGTGCTCGCGGTCCACCTGATGCGAGCACTGCAAAGCCTGCTCAAACTCGGCCGCCACCGCACGTGAGAAATCAGCATCACGGACGATCACATTGGCTTCCAGATTGAGCAGCAGGGACAGGGGGTCGATGTTGGAACTGCCCACGGTCGCCCAGCTCTCGTCCACCACGGCCACCTTGGCGTGCAAAAAAGCCGGCGTGTACTCGTAGATTTCCACGCCGTGGCCCAGCAGCTCGGTGTAGAGCGCCTGGGCCGCCATGCCAGCGAGCAGATAGTCCACCTTGCCCTGCAGCAGCAGGCGCACCCGCACGCCACGCCGGGCGGCGTCACGCAGGGCGCGGCGGAAAGCGTGGCCGGGGTAGAAGTAGGGCGTGATCAGGTCCACCCGTGTCGAGGCCGAACGGATGGCATCGATGTAGGCGCGCTCGATGGTGCGGCGCTGACGCAGGTTGTCGCGGAGCACAAAGGCCGCGCACACGGGGGGCAGGTCTTGCCCTCGCAAGGCCTCGTCGGCGCCGGCGCGCTGACGCCTGCGCAACCAGTGGGCACGCGGCATGCGCAGGCCCTGCACCAAGCGGCGCAGGCGCGAGAGCGGCTCGCGGCTGCGCACCAGAGCGCGCAGCTCCTCGCCGAAATCGCGGCCCAGCCAAGCGCGCGTCCAAACGGCGCGTGCCGCCTGCTCCATGGGCAGCACGGCCGGGCCGGTCAGCGCCACGGCAAAATCCAGGCGCGGCTGTTCGGTGGCGCCGTGGTTGAGATCCATGCGGTCGCCGATGACATTGATGCCGCCCACAAAGCCCTGCTCACCATCAACCACGCAGAGCTTCTGGTGCAAGCGCCGCAGCTGCCCGGGTTGCAGCCAGCTGTACCAGCGATCGATGGGCCGAAACACGGCCAGGGCCACACCGCTGCCCTCGAACTGCGCGTTCAGCCAGTCCAGCGAGGCCTTGCTGCCGAATCCGTCGACCACCACCCGCACCCGCACCTGACGCGCGGCCGCCGCACGCAAGGCCGCGGCCAACTCGTGCCCGGCCTCGTCGTGATGAAAGATGTACGTGGCCAACCAGACCTCACGCCGGGCCGCGGCAATGGCCTCAGCCTGCAGGGGGAACAAGGCATCGCCGCCGCGCAGCAGCTGGAGCTGGTTGCCGCCGCTGAACTCCGGGCTGGGCTGGGCGTGCCAGGACAGCAAGGATTCATGCTCGGTGCCGACATCGTCGGCCTGGGCCGCCCCGCTCACACCTTCTCCAGCTCCAGCTCAGCCAACAAGGGCAGGTGGTCGGACATGCGCGCCCATACCGGGCCCTTGGGCACCTGCATGTTCACGCAGCGCAGGCCGCGCGTGTAGATGCGGTCGAGCGAAAAGAAGGGCAGGCGCGAGGGAAAGGTGGCATAGCGCGAGCGCCCATGGGGCGCCACGGCCCGCTGCAGGCCACGCTCGCGCATGGGTGCGTCCAGACGCTCACCCCAGTCGTTGAAATCACCGGCCACCAGCAGCACTGCATCGGCCGGCACATGGTGTTGGATGAACTCCGCCAGACGCTGCACTTGGCGCACGCGGCCGCTGTGCATCAGGCCCAGATGCGCCACCACAGTGTGGATCTCCTGGCCCTGCCACTGCACCGGCACATGGAGCAGACCGCGCTGCTCGAAGCGGTGGTCGGAGACATCGTGATGGCCGATGTCACCGAGCGGAAAACGCGAGAGCAAGGCATTGCCATGCTCGCCATGCTTGGTCACGGCATTGGTGCGGTAAGCGACCTCATAGCCATCGGGCGCCAGGAACTCGGCCTGCCCTTGATCGGGCCAGCCGAACCAGGTGCGCTGGAACTCCTTGGCTTCCTGGTGGTGGAAATGGCGTACCTCTTGCAGGAACACCAGGTCGGCATCGAGAGCGGCCACACCCAGGCCCAGGTTGTGGATCTCCAGGCGCTTCTGCGGGCCCATGCCGCGCACACCTTTGTGGATGTTGTAGGTGGCCACGCGCAAGCGCGGCGGTGCACTGGCGGCCGCGCTGTCGTGCTGCACCGAATTGCTGAAGGCATTGCCCGTCATGCCGGCATCACCACGAAGTTCGGCAGTTGCAGCACCGCCTCGGCATTGGAGGGCGAAAAGCACAGATCGGCTGCCTCGCGCAGCGGCAGCCAGCGGTACTGCAGATGCTCGCGCGGGGCCAGGCGCACGGCCGTGCCGGCCGGCACGGTCAGACCGAAGACATGCTCGGTGTTGCGTGTCACGCCGGGCGCATAACGGTGGCGCCAGACGGGATAGATTTCGTACTCATTGGCCAAACCCCAGTCGCGCAACAGGCCCTGGCTGGCCTCGATGCCGGTTTCTTCCTGCACTTCGCGGCGAGCAGTCTCGGCAATCGGCTCGTCCAGTGCGTCCTTAGAGCCGGTCACGCATTGCCAGAAACCGGGCCGGTCGGCCCGCTCCAGCATCAGCACCTGCAGATCGGGCGTGTGAATGACCACCAGCACCGATTCAGGGATCTTGTAAGGCCGCGTCGCAAAGGGTTCAGCTGGGGTCATCGCAGTCATGGCCGAAGCATAGCCCAGGGCCACTCCTCTGCAGATGACGAGGGCCATGCCTGGCATGACCCCACGGCCAGGTGCTCAGAGCTTGAAAATTTCTGTAGCGAGCGGCTGTCAGGCTAGGCGGACGGAGCACAGGAACCGGAACGTACTTCCTGTACGTGAGGATTCCGAGCACCGGACCAACGACGCATGGCAGTCGCGCAGTAAAAAACTTACGAGCTCTCAGCCCTTGCCGGACTTGGTCGCCACCGGCGGCGGCAGGTCCTTGGCCGCCAGCTCGCGCACCTGCACGACCAGCTTGTTGTGTGCGTCGAGGAAGGCCGCGGCGATCACTTTGCCTTCGTTACTATTGGCCCACACAGCGCCACCGGCGCCGCCCAACTTGCCAACCACCAGGCCGCCCATGCCGAGGTCGGTGACGCGCACCGAGCCGGTGGCGGCGGCGATCTGCTCGGTGGTTTCGTTGTCAGTCAGCAGCAGAGCCACCTGAGCTTCCTTGAGCTTGACCTGCTCGGCCGCGGCGACGAACTTGTTCAGCACCGGAATCTGCGCCATCAGGCCGCCGACCTCGCGGCCGGCGTTTTGCTCGCTGAAGCTGAGGCTGGGCGTCAGGCTGTACTGGGCCTCATAGCCCTTGCCCTTGTGCACCGTGCTGCCCTGTTGGCGCAGGATGCCGGCGTCCTTCAGCTCTTGCTCCTTGATGGTGGCCTTGAGGCCAGCGGCGCGGTCCACCACGCGGAAGCAGCCGCTTTGCTGGGCCAGCAGGCGGATCAGCGGCACGGGTGAGCTGGGCAAGTTGTAGCTGCTGGCGACGGTGTAGCCGCTGGGGTTCTCGACCAGGGCCAGCGTGGCCACAGGCGCCTCGCACTTCATCAGCTCGCGGCTGGCCTTGTGGGCGCCGGCCGCGCCGGCCGAGCCGGTGATCTCCGAGCTGCCCTCACCCAAGGTGGCGCCCTGCTTGCCGCAGGCGGCCAGGGTGAGAGTCAGCGCCAGCACGGACAGGGCGGCGGGGCTTCGACGTGTCTTCGACAGGAACATCCGGTAGCACTCCCTACGTTTGGTAACAGGCCAAAAAAAAAGGGCAGCCGAAGCTGCCCTGGTGTGATGCAGATGCTTTGCGCATCAAGTGCCGCTGGTGCCAGACACCGCCGCGGCATTGCGCAGGCGGATGTGCAGCTCGCGCAGCTGCTTGTCGTCGACATTGCTCGGTGCGCCGGTCAGCAGGCACTGGGCGCGCTGGGTCTTGGGGAAGGCGATCACGTCGCGGATGGACTCGGCCTTGGTCATCATGGTGACGATGCGGTCCAGGCCAAAGGCCAAGCCACCGTGCGGCGGGGCGCCGTACTGCAGCGCGTCCAGCAGGAAGCCGAACTTGACCTGCGCGTCTTCCTTGCTGATCTTGAGCGCGTCGAAGACCTTGCTCTGCACCTCGGCACGGTGGATACGGATGGAGCCGCCGCCGAGCTCCCAGCCGTTCAGCACCATGTCATAGGCCTTGGCGATGCAAGCCGCCGGGTCGGTGACCATCAGGTCCTCATGGCCGTCCTTGGGCGCGGTGAAGGGGTGGTGCACGGCCGCCCAGCGGTCGTTCTCTTCGTCGTGCTCGAACATCGGGAAGTCGACCACCCACAGCGGTGCCCAGACATCGTTGAACAAGCCATTGGCCTTGCCGAACTCGCTGTGGCCCACCTTCAGGCGCAGGGCACCGATGGCATCGTTGACCACCTTGGCCTTGTCGGCGCCGAAGAAAATCAGGTCGCCGTCTTGCGCGCCGGTGCGCGCCAAGATGTCGGCCACGGCTTGATCGTGCAGGTTCTTGACGATGGGCGACTGCAGACCTTCGCGGCCCTTGGCCACTTCATTGACCTTGATCCAGGCCAGGCCCTTGGCGCCGTAGATCTTGACGAACTCGGTGTAGCTGTCGATCTCGCCGCGGCTGATCGAAGCGCCACCGGGCACGCGCAGGGCCACGACACGTCCACCCTTGGTGGTGGCAGGGGTCGAGAAGACCTTGAAGTCGACATCGCCCATGACATCGGTCAGCTCGGTGAACTGCAGCTTGACGCGCAGATCAGGCTTGTCCGAGCCGTAGAGGTGCATGGCGTCCGCATACTTCATGACCGGGTACTCGCCCAGGTCCACGTTCAGCGCCTTCTGGAAGACGTGGCGGATCATGCCTTCGAACATAGCCCGAATCTCTTCCTCGCTGAGGAAGGAGGTCTCGATATCGATCTGGGTGAACTCAGGCTGGCGGTCGGCGCGCAGGTCTTCGTCGCGGAAGCACTTGGTGATCTGGTAGTAGCGGTCGAAACCGGCCACCATCAGCAGCTGCTTGAACAGCTGAGGGCTTTGCGGCAGCGCGAAGAACATGCCGTCGTGCACGCGGCTGGGCACCAGGTAGTCACGCGCACCTTCGGGCGTGCTCTTGGTCAACATCGGGGTTTCAATGTCGACAAAACCGCGCTCGTCGAGGAATTTGCGCACTTCCATGGCCACGCGGTAGCGCAGCATCAGGTTGTTCTGCATATAGGGGCGACGCAGGTCCAGCACGCGATGGGTCAGGCGCGTGGTCTCGGACAGGTTCTCGTCGTCCATCTGGAACGGGGGCGTCACCGAGGGGTTCAGCACTTCCAGGCTGTGGCACAGCACTTCGATCTTGCCGCTGGTCAGGTTGGCGTTCTCGGTGCCGGCCGGGCGCAGGCGCACCAGGCCAACAATCTTCAGGCAGAACTCATTGCGCACATCGGAGGCGATAGCGAACATCTCGGGGCGGTCCGGATCGCAGACGACTTGCACCAGGCCTTCGCGGTCGCGCAGGTCGATGAAGATCACGCCACCATGGTCGCGGCGGCGGTGGGCCCAGCCCATCAGGGTGACGGTCTGACCCTGCAGGGTCTCGGTGACTTGGCCGGCGTAACAGGTTCTCATTGCAGATTCACTCCAGTATTTCTTTGATTCGGGTTGGCGGCGCCAGCGAAAGGGGCGCGGCCATGTATGTGTGTGTTCAGTTCGAGGCAGAGCGGCGCTGAGGGGCTGCATCCAAAGCCCTCAGGGTTGAGCGCGTGCCGAGGCGCTCAACCCGGCTGATTTCGGGCCGAGGGGTCGTCGCCGTTGCCGTTGCTCTCGCCTTCCGGCGCCACCACCCCCATGGAGATGATGTGCTTGAGCGCCGCATCGACGCTCATCTTCAGTGGTCGCACGCTGGCGCGCGGCATCATCAGGAAAAAGCCCGATGTCGGGTTGGGTGTGGTCGGCACATAGAGGCTGACATGCTCCTCGCCCAGGGCCTCGGCCACCTCGCCGCCCGGCTTGCCGGTGACGAATGCGATGGTCCAGCTGCCCTGATGCGGGTATTGCACCAGCACGGCTTCGCGGAAGGCGTTGCCGCTGCTGGAGAACAAGGTGTCGGAGACCTGCTTGACCGAGCTGTAGATGCTCTTGACGATGGGGATGTTGGACAGCAGGCGGTCCCACTGGCGCAACCACCACTGGCCGAAGATATTGGCCACAAACACACCGGTCAGCAGCATGCCGCCGACCAGGATCACCAGGCCCAGACCCGGCACATGGCGCAGGCCGTCGATGCTGTCGTGCAAAGAGGCCGGTGCCACCGCCAGCAAGGCCGCCAGCATGGAGGCAAACACGCTGTTGATCAGCCCCAGCACCCACAGCAGCACCCAGATGGTGATGGCCAAAGGCAGCCAGACCAGCAGGCCGGTGACGATGTACTTTTTCACGGAGGTCCTATTCGGGGGCGCGGGGGGCGTGGGCTGTGGCTTGCGCTGAGACGACGGCTTCAAGCGCAGCTCAGTGACAGGCGCAGGAACCGCCGCAGGCGGCCGGAGCCGAAGCACTGCTGCTGCCGCTCTCGCCGGAACTGCTGCCACCGCCGCTTTCGCTGGCGGAGTTGGCAGACGGAGCGCCCGCAACCACACCGCCGGTCGCACCGGTGGCTGCAGCAACGCTGCCGCCACCCTTGAAATCGGTGGCGTACCAGCCCGAGCCCTTGAGCTGGAAGCCCGCGGCCGTGACTTGTTTCTGGAAGGCCTCGGCACCGCAATGCGGGCAGGTGCTCAGCGGAGCATCAGACATCTTTTGCAGCACGTCTTTGGCGTGACCGCATTCGGCGCAGCGGTAAGCGTAGATCGGCATGGTCTAAACCGTTGATTCAAAACCGCAAATTATAGTGGCCCGAGGTGTCGCCGGCCTCAGGCGCCTTGACCCGACTCCAGACCCGCGTGTTTGTGGTGTGATGCGTGCACGTTTTTGATCGTCTGCGGGCCCAATGAGCCAATCAGCATGCCCAGCACCGCCGCGAGCACGCCTGCCAGCTGCGCCGGCACCTGCTCGCCCGCCGGCGTGGCTTCAAACAGCAACCAGCTCAGCACGCCCAGGACGATGGCGAAGATGGCGCCCTGCGTCGTCGCACGCTTCCAGTACAGGCCGAACACCAGGGGCACAAAAGCGCCCACCAGGGTGACCTTGTAGGCCGCCGTCACCAGCTCGAAGATCGGCGTGCCCTGCAGCATGATGGCGTAGATGCAGACGCAGACGCTGAAGATCAGAGTGGCGATCCGCATGGTGCGCAGCTCCTGCTTGTCAGAAACGCGCGGGAAAAACTGGCGCCAGATGTTCTCGACAAAGGTCACTGAAGGCGCCAGCAGCGTGGCCGAGGCGGTGGACTTGAGGGCGGAGAGCAGCGCGCCGAAAAACACCACTTGCATCACGAAGGGCATCTTGTCCATGACCAGGGTCGGGATGACTTTTTGCGAGTCTTCCTTGATCAGCAGCCCGGCCTGCTCCGGCATGATGATCAACGCGCTGACCACGATGAACATGGGCACAAAGGCGAACACGATGTAGCTGGCGCCGCCGATGATGGAGCCGCGCACGGCGGACTTTTCGTCCTTGGCCGACATCACGCGCTGGAACACGTCCTGCTGCGGAATCGAGCCCAACATCATGGTGATGGCGCTGCCGATGAAGAACAGCCAGTCGTGCAGGCTGGGCGGGGGCAGGAAACGGAACAGGTCCTTGCTGACCGCCAGATCCACCACCTTGCCGGCGCCGCCGGCCATGTCGGCTGCGAACCATGCGATCAGGCTCAGACCCAGCACCAGGATGATCATCTGGATGAAATCGGTCACCGCCACCGACCACATGCCACCAAACAAGGTGTAGGCCAGGATGGACGCGGTACCCAGGGCCATGCCCATGGCCACACTGATCGCACCGCCCGACAGCAAATTGAACACCAGGCCGAGCGCTGTGACCTGGGCGGCAACCCAGCCCAGGTAGGACAGGATGATGATGAAGGAACACACGACCTCGACCACGCGGCCGTAGCGCTCGCGGTAGTAGTCGCTGATGGTCAGCAAGGTCATTTTGTAGAGCTTGCTGGCGAAGAACACCCCGACCAAAATCAGGCAGGAGCCGGCGCCGAAGGGGTCTTCCACCACGCCGTTGAGACCGCCCTCCACGAATTTGGCCGGAATGCCGAGCACCGTCTCGGCGCCGAACCAGGTGGCAAACGTGGTCGTGATGACCATGGCCAGGGGAAGGTGGCGGCCGGCAATGGCGAAGTCCGCGGTGTTCTTGACCCGTCTGGCAGCCCACAGACCAATGGCGATGGTGACCAAGAGATAAGCAAAGACCAGAGTCAAGAGCATGGTGGCGGGTGGCTAGGGGTGGACAAAACGGGCCGGATTATCTCTGCAATGCCGGTCCTGCCAACAGGCCGGGTTTTCACCGCCGCAGCCCAAGGCTCCGCCACTGCAGAAGGGCGGCTCCGCCTTGCTTGCCATTGAACACGGGGCGTGACACTCGGTCATCAGGGCTGCAGCCGCATGCTGTACCTTTCGGGCCATGAAATCTGCCTATCGAAGCCACTACGGCCATGCCGAAGTCTTGTCGCTGCGCGAGCTCGAACGACCCAGCCCCAAGGCCGATGAGCTGCTGATTCGTGTGCGCGCCGCGACGGTCAGCCGGACCGATGGCGCCATTCTTCAGGGCCGGCCCTGGTTGATGCGCTGCTTCTGCGGCCTCCTCCGACCGCGCTCAACGACGCCGGGCTGCGACTTTGCCGGCGAGGTGATGGCGGTGGGCGAACGCGTCACGCGCTTCAAGGTGGGCGAACGCCTGTTTGGCTTTGACGACCTAGGGCTGGGCTCGCACAGCCAATACCTGTGCCTTGCCGAAAGCAAGGCGCTGGCCCGGATACCCGAGGGCGTGAGCTTCGAGCATGCCGCAGCCAGCGCCGAAGGTGCGCACTACGCCATCAACTTTCTCAACAAGGTCGGGCTGGAGTCTGGGCAGACCGTGCTCTTGAACGGAGCCACCGGGGCCATTGGCTCGGCGCTCTTGCAACTCCTCAAACAGCGCGGCGCCCGGGTGACGGCCACCTGCCCGGGCGCGCAGGCTGAATGGGCGCTGGGCAGCGGGGCCGAGCGTGTGATCGACTTTCAGAAACAAGACTTCACCCACGATCCGACCCGCTATGACTTCGTGTTTGATGCAGTGGGCAAAAGCAGCTTCGGGCGCTGCCGCCCCCTGCTCAAGCCAGGCGCTGTATACATCTCCTCGGAGCTAGGGCCCTACGCCCAGAACCTAGGCCTGGCCTTGTGCACGCCTTGGTTGGGCGGCCGCAAGGTGGTGTTTCCCGTGCCCTTGCGCACGCAAGCCAGCCTTGACTTGATGCAGGGACTCTTGGCACAGGGCGCTTTCAAACCGCTGATCGATCGCCGCTTTCCGCTCGCCGAGATCCAGGCGGCTTACCGACTGACCTTGAGCGGGGCCAAGATCGGCAATGTGCTGGTGACCATGGACTGAAGGCGGCGGCACTTCAAGGCTGAGCGGACAAAGAAGAGTCAAGAATCCCGGTCGGCCTGTGCAGGGGCCGCCTGCGGCGCCACACGCGGCAGCAGCAGCTCGAACACGGCGCCCTGCCCCGGCTCGCTGCGGACCGAAATCTCGCCGCCCAGCATGGAGCGCACGAGCGTGTAGCAAAGGTGCAAGCCCAAGCCGCTGCCGCCACTGCCCAGCTTGGTGGTGAAGAAGGGATCGAAGACCCGCGACAGATGCTCGGCCGCGATGCCGCGACCGTCATCGCTGAAGCGCAGGCGCACGCGCTCGGCACCGGCTGCCTCGGCCTCGATGCGCATCTGGCCGTTCTGGCGCCCCTCGAAGCCATGGATGATGGCGTTCAGCACCAGATTGCTGAGCACTTGGCCTAGCGGCCCCGGATAGCTGTCCAGGCTCAGGCCAGGCTCAAGCTCAATCTGCAAATGATGGCCATCTTTGCGCAAACGGTTGATCAGGCTCAGCTGTACCTCTTCGCAGAGCTGGGCCAGGTCAAACTCGCGGCGGCGTTCCGAAGTCTGGTCGACTGCCAACTGTTTGAAGCTCGATACCAGACCGGCGGCGCTGGCCAGGCCACGTACCAACAGGCCGGCACTGGCCTCGGCGGTGTCGCAGAAGGCCTGCAGCTCGGAGCGACGCAGTTGCCCCTCGGCCAGCAAGCGCTTGAACTCGCGTGTGCCGTCCTGCAAAGTGCTGGCCGCCAAGAGGCTGTTGCCCAACGGCGTGTTCAGCTCATGGGCCACACCGGCCACAAGCGAACCCAGCGATGCCAGCTTCTCCTGCTCGAAAAGCTGGTTCTGGGTGCGCTTGAGCTGCGTGTAGGCGTCGGCGTTGTCGAGCGCCACGGCGGCAAAAGCAGCCAGTGCCTGGAGCAAATCCAGGTCGGTCTGGCGGTAGGCATCGGCGTGCTCGCTGAGCACGCTGATGACACCGATCACCTGACCTTTGACGCGCAGCGGCACATACAGACCCGACGCCGCCAGCGTGGGCTCGGCACCACTCTGCAGCTCCAGAGAAGCGTCGCTGAGTCCGTCGCACGCTCGCACGGCACTGTCATGCAAGCGGTTGTCGTGGCCGAACTGGCGCAACCACTGCGCTTCGCCGCTGAGCACGCAGCGGGCGGCCGGCTGCTCGGCGGCGCCGAGGCTGCGCCGGTAGGGTTTCAAGGCATGACCATGGTCGATCACAAAGTCGAACGCAATCGTCTGTTCCTCGGCACGCAAGAAGCCGACGCCGAACACCGTCGCCGGCATCAGCGACTCGACATGGCGGTAAAGAGCATGTTGAATGGCGGCCAGATCCAGTGAGGCCGTCAGCTCGCGACCGATCTCGCTGACCGTGGCAATTTGCTGGCGCTGAGCTCGCACTTGAGCGGTGCGCAGCTCGACCTGACTCTCCAGCTGCAACTGCACGCGGCGCAAGCGATGCAGGCGCAGTTGCCAAGCAGCGACCAGTCCGAGCAGGCAGGCAGACAGGGCCAGCGTGCGGAACCACCAACTGTTCCACCAGGGCGGCTGCACCGATATGGCCAGCAATTGGCGCGCATCAGCCCAGACGCCGTCCGGGTTGGCGGCCCGCACCCACAAGCGGTATTGGCCGGGATCCAGATTGGTGTAGGTGGCCAAACCTTCGCCAGGCGCGCCGAATATCCAGTCGCGGTCAAAACCCTCAAGCTTCCAGGCGTATTGCAGGCGACTGGCACTGTAGAAATGCTGGGCACGCAGCTCAAAGCTCACCATGGCTTCACGATGGGTCAAGCGCAGCTGTTCGGCCAAGGGCAGCGGCCCTGTCACACCGAGTGCCGCCAAACTGCTGGCCGCGTCATGAGCCACATGAACGGCCTGAGCTGGATCCAGCAGCGAGCGATTGAAGATGCGGATATCGGCCAGCACCACCGGCGGCGCCACCGGGTTGTCACGCAGCTCGGACGGATTGAAGCTCAGCAGGCCATCACCGCCATAGAGCAGGTGGCCGGCCGCGCCTCGAGCACTGCCGCCCTGAGCAAAGTTGCCGCGGAACTGCCCGGATCGTGCCGGATATTGGCGCAGGTCCTGGCGGGTCGGATCGATGCGACTCAAGCCCTCGGGGCTGGCGAACCACAGCGCGTCGTCCTCGGCCAGCTCCAGGCTGTGCACCCAGCCCTTGGGCATGCCGGCCAAGCCACGCCAGGACTTGAGTTGCCAGGCGCCGGGCTGATCCTGCCGCAACTCATACAGACCCAGCTGCGTGCCTGCCCAAATGCGCCCCTGCCCGTCCTGGCGCAAGGCGTAAATGGCCAGTTCAGCGGGCTGAGGCATGTCGACACTGGGCTGCACCGGCTGGCTGAAACTCTGGCTGCGAGGATCCCAGAGCTGCAAGCCTCCTTTGCTGCCCAGCCAGACTCGACCATCACGCGCGGGCAGCACGCAGTCGATCACCTCGTTGCTGAGACTGCCCGCCTGCCCGGCCTGACGGCGGTAGCGGTTGAGCTGTCCATCGGGCGCGATGCGGTAGGCCCCGGCAGCGCTGCCGGCCCAGAGCTGGCCTTGATCGTCCAGGGCCAGGGAGCTGATGGACATGCCGCCACCAAGGCGCTCGCCGAGCGCAAAACGTTGCGCCCGCCGGCTTTTGAAATCCAGCACAAACAGGCCGTCGTCGCCGCCCACCCACAGACCCCGGCCAGGCTGCAGCAACAGGGCCTTGAGGTAGCGCATAGGCAGCTGGTCCGGGCCGATGCGCTCGGCCTCGCCACTGGGCAGATGCAGGCGATTGAGCCCGCCGCCGTAGCTGGCCACCCAGGCATGGTCAGGCCCGTCAGCCGCCACCGCCATCACGCTGTCGCTGGACAGGCTGCTGGCATCGCCAAGCACCGAGCGGTAGCTGCGAAAACCACCACCGCGCAGATCAGCCAGGGACACTCCCCAACTCCAGGTGCCGACCCAGAGCACGCCACTCCGGTCCTGGAACAGGGACGAGATTGAATTGCTGCGGACACTTTCGGGCAAGGCCGGGTGGTGGACATGGGACTCGAACTGCGTGCGGCCCGGCCGCCAATGCCAAAGCCCGGCACCACCAGTACCGACCCAGATGCCATCGTCCTGGTCGCGGAACAGGCTGTGCACCAGGATGGGCGGCAGGCCCCAGTGGGCCGGCAGCTCAAGATGCGCGCCGTTGCGGGTGTCCAGCATCTGCACGCCCGAGTTGGTGCCGATCCAGGCCCGCTGCTCGGCGTCGATCACGAGGCTGCGCACGCCCGGCTCGGCCTTGCCAAAGCCGGCCAAGGGCCAGCGCTGCAGCAGCTGACCCTCGGCATCGAGATGCAGCAGATCTCGCCCGGCGACCAGCCAGACACCATCTCGGCCATCGCTGAGCAAGCCCATCAGAACAGGACGACGGCCCGGGACCAGAGACTCCAGGGCCGGCAGAGCCACCGGCTTGAACTCGCGCCGGACAGGGTCGAACATCAGGAGGTCCACGCCGGTCTGAACCCAAACCCGCTCGCGGGACGCTGGCTGCAGGCCCAGAACATGGCGTTCACGCATATGACGCTCACCCGGCAGACCATGGCGGCGCAGGGTTTCGCTGCGCAAATCCATCTCATCCAGGCCACGCTCGGTGCCCACCATCAGTCGCTCGCCCGGCAGCAGCAAGAGGCTGCGCACACTCGGATGGCTCAGGGTGGCGGGATCGGCCGGCTCCGACGCAAACAAGCGTCCGCCGCGCCCATCAAAGCGGTAAAGGCCGGCACTGCTGCCCAGCCACATCAGGCCACGCGAATCTTGCTGGGCCGCCGAGATCACGGCCTGCAGCCCGGAGCGTTCGCCGCCCAGCAGCTCGAAACGCAGGCTTTGCAGGCCATTGCCGGCCAGCGCCGCGGCAGGCAGCCAGCAGGCCGCAAAGATCAAGCGCAGCAGACAGCATCGGAGCGTCAGACTCAGGGCCATGGGCATGGGCATGGGCCGCAGCCTAACTGAATCAGGCCCCCTCTCCTACCGGTCTGTCCCTAGGGCCTTCGCTTTCAGAACAAATGCCAGCGCAGAAACAGCTGGGTGGCCAGCAGGCCCAGAGTGAAACCGACGGCACCATACAGCAGGGCTTGCAGGAGGCGGTTGGTGCGGCGCTGCTCGCGCAGCAAGGCTTCGAGCGCACGCGAATCGGGCGCTGTGGCCTGGCGCTTGAGCGCGTCATGGAGCAGGCGCGGCAATTCGGGGAAAAGCTGGGCGTAGCGCGGCGCCTCCTTCTTGACCTGGTTGATCAGGGCGCGCCAGCCGACCTGCTCGTTCATCCAACGCTCCAGGAAGGGCTTGGCCGTGGCCCAGAGATCGAGCTCTGGGTCGAGCTGGCGACCCAGTCCCTCGACATTGAGCAAGGTCTTCTGCAGAAGCACCAGCTGAGGCTGGATCTCGACATTGAAGCGACGTGAAGTCTGGAACAGGCGCATCAGAACCTGCCCCAGAGAGATGTCCTTGAGCGGCCGGTCGAAATGCGGTTCGCAAACAGCGCGCACCGCGCCTTCGAGCTCATCCACACGGGTGTCGGCCGGCACCCAGCCGGAGGCGATGTGCAGCTCGGCCACGCGCTTGTAATCACGTTGGAAAAAGGCAATGAAGTTCTGCGCCAGGTACTCTTTATCGACCTCGGTCAGAGTGCCGATGATGCCGAAGTCAAGCGCCACATAACGGCCGAACGTGGCAGGCTCCAGACTGACCTGGATATTGCCCGGGTGCATATCGGCGTGGAAGAAACCATCGCGGAAGACCTGGGTGAAAAAGATGGTGACGCCGTCGCGTGCCAGCTTGGGGATGTCGATGCCGGCCGCCTTGAGTCGATCGAGCTGCGAGATCGGCACGCCCTTCATGCGCTCCATCACGATGACCTCAGTGCTGCACATATCCCAGTGCATCTCCGGCACCATGATCAAGTCCAGGCCGACCATATTGCGACGCAGCTGTGCGGCATTGGCAGCCTCGCGCACCAGGTCCAGCTCGTCATGCAGATAGGTGTCGAACTCGGCCACCACCTCGCGTGGCTTGAGCCGTCGGCCGTCGGCCGAGAGGCGTTCGATCCAGCCTGCCAGGGTGCGCAGCAGGGCCATATCGTCGTCGATGGTATCGAGCATGCCCGGCCGCAGCACCTTGACCGCGACCTCACGGCCATCCTTCAAGGTGGCGAAATGGACTTGGGCGATCGACGCACTGGCCACAGGCTCGGCATCGAAGCTGCCGAACAGTTGTTCCACCGATTTGCCGAAGGCCTTCTCGACCAGTGCGCGCGATTCGGCGGCCGGAAATGGCGGCACATCATCCTGCAGCTTGGACAGCTCCAGCACGATGTCCTCGGGCACCAGATCACGTCGGGTGGAAAGAACCTGGCCAAACTTGACGAAGATCGGCCCCAGATGCTCCAGTGCGAGACGCAGACGCACGCCGCGCGGTTGCTGCCAGCTACGGCCCAAGGAGATGGTGCGACGCAGCAACTGAAAACGTCGGCGACGCAGGCCCGACAGGGCCAGGTCATCCAGGCCGAAGCGAAGAATCGTCCAGACGATGACGAACAGCCGGGCGAAGTACCTCATGCGCCGCCGCGACCCGCCGCAGCCATCGCGCCACGCGCACCGGCAGCCAAGCCGCCCAAGGCCGTGGCAATGGCACGGCCCCAGCGCGCGAGCTGGTGGGCCGCCACTGGCCCGAGCAAAGCCGCCAGATCATCCTCGATATCCCAGCGCAGGTTCTCGATCAACCAGTTCATGGCGCCGGCAAAGGCAGCATCACCCTGCACCGAGACCTGGGGCTTCTGCCCCGTGAAGGAGGCCAGGGCCAGCAGCGCGGGGTTGCTGGCGTCGATGTCGATGCGCAGTGCGCCCCCGGGCGCTTGCTCCAGACGCTCGAACAAGCCCGCCGGTGTGACGCCCAAAGCCAGATCTGGAGCCTGGGGTAGGAGGGTCGGCCAGTTCTGCAAGTGCAGGAGCACGGATTGCCCCGCAAATGGCTGCAAGCGCGCCATCGCCAGCGCTTCGCGGCTGATGACATGATTGAGCAACAAGATCATGCGATCCTGTGCGGCCGGTGCAAACATGGAGGTCCATTCTTGAAGCATGGCGCGGATTGTAGGGAGTGTGGCCGTGGCCCTGGTTTCTAGGGGGAAGCGGGGAGAAGACGCCCCATAGAACTGAGAGAGAATGCGCCAGATTTTTTCCTCTCAGAGAGGGGCGCTCGGGCATGTCGAGAGTCAGCAAGACCCAAGAAACAAAAACAATGCCGCCCGGCACCAAGGAGTTCAGGAACGATGTTCGAGGATAGAAGTTACAAAAGAACGTTTTACAGCGCGCCCCAGTCCATCGAGTCCTTCATCGCCGCTTTTCTGGAGCCCGGCCTGGTGGTGTTGTGCTACCTGGCAGTGAACTTCCACTTCGGCGAACCGGTGGTGCGTTCAGACCTGACCCTGTGCCTGCTGGTCTTTGCCCTGACCTTTCCCGGACGCAACCGCTTCGCCGACACCACCATCAGCGCCGCCATTGACGTGATCGGCTCCTGGCTGGCCCTGCTCTTCATCCTCGGCCTGTGCGGCTATGCGACCAATAGCATGGGCTATTTCGAAGACGCCGTGCTGCTGTGGTGGGTGGTCCTGACCCCGCTGCTGCAGATCCTAGCCATCAAGTGCGGCGAGCTTATGCGCCGCCGGCGGGTGCGCGCCAGCAGGCGTGGGGCGGTCATCGTCGGCGCCGGCCCTCTGGGCGCCAAAGTGGCCCGCGCCCTGCGCGTAGGTCCCGACAAGGGCATCGATTTCCTCGGTTTCTTCGACGACCGCCATGACGAGCGCCTTCACCCCGAGGCCAATACTCAAATGCTGGGCATGCTCAGCGAACTCAGCGACTATGTGCGCCAGCACGGCGTACGCGAGGTCTATATCACCCTGCCCCTGGGCTCGCAGCCGCGCATCGTGCAGTTGCTGGAACAGATCCAGGGCACGACGGCCAGCCTGTTCTTCGTACCCGATGTTTTCGGTATCAGCATCATTCAGGGGCGCTTGCAGGACATGAACGGCGTGCCCGTTGTGGGCATTTGCGAAACCCCCTTCACTGGCACCAATGAACTGATCAAACGTGTCAGCGACATCGTGCTGGCCTGCCTGATTCTGGTGCTGATCTCGCCCATCCTGCTTGCCGTGGCCCTGGGTGTGAAGCTGAGCTCGCCCGGCCCGGTCATCTTCAAGCAGCGCCGCAATGGCCTCGACGGGGAAGAGATCCTGGTCTACAAGTTCCGCTCCATGCGTGTCATGGACAACGGCGCGGTGGTCAAACAGGCCACCAAGGACGACCCGCGCGTCACCAAATTCGGCGCCTTCATTCGTCGCACCTCGCTCGACGAGCTGCCGCAATTCGTCAATGTCCTGCAGGGGCAGATGAGCATCGTCGGTCCACGTCCCCATGCTGTGGCCCACAACGAGGAGTATCGGCAGCTGATCAAGGCCTATATGGTCCGCCACAAGGTCAAACCCGGCATCACCGGCTGGGCCCAGGTCAACGGTCTGCGTGGCGAAACCGACACGATCGACAAGATGAAAGCACGGGTCGAATACGATCTGGAGTACTTGCGCAATTGGTCGCTGGCCCTGGACCTGCAGATCATTCTGCGCACCGCCCGCCTGATGCTCTTCGACCGCCACGCCTTTTGAGGCGCCTGGACGCTACGCAGAAACACCGCCGCACCGGCGCCTGCCCTCAATTCGAGACAGCGCCGGTGGCGACCACCCAAGGATTCTTTCTCATGCTTCCGCTCAGGCCACGTGCTCCCGCCCCCTTCGCCCTGATCGCCCTGTTCAGTTCCGCCATGATTGCCGGCACTTGCAGCACGGCGGCACGCGCTGATGCGAACCCTTACTACATCGGCGCCGCGCTGAACCTCAGCCGAGTCTCCAATATCTACCGGCAGAACAGCAATGCCAACAACGACACGGTGAGCACCGCCAGCCTGCTGGCCGGACTGGACCAGAGCTTCGGCCGCCAACGCCTGTTCGCGGATGCCTCCCTGCAAGCCAACCGCTACCAAAGCAACAGCGGCCTGAACAATCGCGGCTACACCTTGAAAGCCGGACTGGACTGGTCTACGGTGGAGCGCCTGTCCGGCAGCCTCAGCGTCAACAACAGCCGCTCTCTGGCCAACTACAACATCGGTAGCGGCGTCCAGCCCATCTTCAAGAAAAACATCGAAGACAACAAGCAACTGGACTTCATCACTCGCCTGGGCTTGGCCACCAAGATTTCGATGGAAGCACAGGGTGGCCTGCGCAGCCGACGCTTCACCGCGCAGGAGTACGCGCGCCTGGAGTTCGACCAAAAGCGAGTCGCCCTGGGTTTGTACTACCGCCCCAGCAGTGACCTATCGGTCGGATTGGCCGGTCGACTGACGCGCGATGAATACCCGCGCTACACCCTCGTCAACCCCATCACGGGCAACTACACCGCCAGCATTTTCGAGCGCAAGGACCTGGACCTGACCAGCCGGGTCGTCCTGAGCGGCGCCAGCACGGTGGAGGGGCGTCTCAGCAACGGACGATCCAAACTCAAATCGGGTCAAGGCCGCGACTTCTCCGGCATAACCGGTCAAGTGAGCTGGCTTTGGAAGCCCACGGCGCGCTGGAACTTGAGCAGTTCCTTCAGCCGCGACACCGGCCTGGAAACTTCCTTCTTCAATTTCGCAGGCACCAGCCTGAGTTCGGACCAGAACCGCATCATCACCGGCGCGCAGTTCTCGGCCAATTACGAACTCAGCGCCAAGCTCGCGCTGAGCGCCGGCTTCAGCAGCAGCAAGACCGACCGCCGTGACGAATTCCTCAACCAGCAGAGCAGCAGCCACGACCGCGACAAGAGCTTCAATCTGGGCGCTCGCTGGGCCTACTCGCGCGGCATTCAGCTGGGCTGCCAGTACAGCAAGAGTACGCGCGACAGCAGCATTGCCGTTTATGTTTTCGAGGCTGACAGCTACGGCTGCTACGGACAGATCATCTTGAATTGAGCGGTATACCCATGGCCGACACCATCCTTCTGACCGGCGCCGCCGGCTATATCGCCTCCCACACCTGGCTGGCCCTGCAAGCGGCCGGCTACCGGGTCGTTGGCGTGGACAACTTCTGCAACAGCTCGCCCGAGGTCTTGAGTCGACTGGCCACGCTCAGCGGCCAGCCCCCCGTGTTCGAGCGGGCCGATGTCTGCGACCCGGTAGCCATGGCCGCGGTATTCGCTCGCCACCGTCCCCAGGCGGTGGTCCACTTTGCCGCCTTCAAGGCGGTGGGTGAGTCGACCCAGCAGCCCCTGGCCTATTACCGCAACAACCT
The DNA here is from genome assembly GCF_025717595.1 of Kinneretia sp. DJ1R-11. Taxonomy (NCBI): domain Bacteria; kingdom Pseudomonadati; phylum Pseudomonadota; class Betaproteobacteria; order Burkholderiales; family Sphaerotilaceae; genus Roseateles; species Kinneretia sp. DJ1R-11. Next base: position 63,062 of record NZ_JAJIRR010000010.1, on the reverse strand, counting down.
GGGCGGCCTGGTCAACACCTGCGAGCAGATGCGAGCACATGGCTGCTCGCGCCTCGTGTTCAGCAGCAGCGCTACGGTTTACGGCGTGCCCGAGCGCTTACCCCTGCGCGAGGATGCAGCGGTTTCGGCGGTCAACCCCTATGGCGCGACCAAGCTGATGGGTGAAACGATCCTGCGCGACCTGGGCGCAGCCGACGCAAGCTGGCAGACCGCCTGCCTGCGCTATTTCAACCCGGTCGGCGCCCACGAGAGCGGACTGATTGGCGAGGACCCACGAGGCACACCGAACAATCTGATGCCTTATGTGGCCCAGGTCGCGATCGGCCGCCGGCCACGCCTGCAGGTGTTCGGCGACGACTACGACACGCCGGACGGCACCGGAGTGCGAGACTATATTCATGTCCTGGACTTGGCCGAGGGCCATGTCGCCGCTCTGCGCTTCCTGTTGGCCGGCCGTGAGTCCATCACCGTCAACCTCGGCACCGGTCAGGGCTATAGCGTGTTGGACCTCGTCAAGGCCTACGAAACAGCCAGCGGCCGTCCGGTACCCTATGACATCGTGCCGCGCCGCGCCGGCGATGTCGCCGCCTGCTATGCCGATCCGGCGCTGGCGCGTGATCGCCTGGGCTGGCAGGCTCGCCATGACCTGGCCCGCATGTGCGAGGACAGCTGGCGTTGGCAGCACCTGAACCCCCATGGCTTCCAGCCATCCTGAGAACTGCATTGACTATGACACGCATACCCGTTCAACCCGTCATCATGGCCGGTGGCAGTGGCACCCGGCTCTGGCCGCTGTCGCGCGCCGGTTACCCCAAGCAATTCCTGGTGCTGGCCGGCAATACCAGCTTGTTTCAGCAAGCGGCGGCCCGTTTGGGCGCGCTGGCCGCGGCCGACCTGGAGATGCAAGCCCCCCTGATCGTCGGCAATGAAGAGCACCGCTTCCTGATCCTGGACCAACTGCGGGAAACCGAGCAAGAACCCGGAGCCGTGCTGCTCGAGCCCATGGGCCGCAACACTGCACCGGCCCTGACACTGGCGGCCCTGCAGGCCTTGCAGAATGGTAAGGATCCGGTGCTGGTGGTGACTCCGGCCGACCAGACCGTGACCGAGGCACAGGCCTTCACCCGCTCCCTGCAGGACGCCGTTCGCCAGGCAGCCGATGGCGCCATCGTCATCCTTGGCATCACCCCCGACCGCGCTGAAACTGGCTACGGCTACATCCGGGCCGAGGCCGATGCCACCGGCTTGGCGGTGGCCCAGTTTGTGGAGAAACCCGATGCGGCCACCGCCGAGCGCTATCTGGCCGACGGGAATTTCTACTGGAACAGCGGCATGTTCGTCTTGCGCGCCAGTGTCTGGCTGCAAGCCTTGGGTCGTTTCCGGCCCGATATCGCCGCGGCCACGCAGACCGCCTGGGAGGCGCGCAAGAGCGACGCCAAGTTCGTTCGCCCCGGCAAGTCCGAGTTTGCCGCCGTGCCCAGCGAGTCGGTGGACTATGCGGTGATGGAGCGCTGCCCCGGCAGCGACATCCCTTTGCGCATGCTGGCCCTGGACGCCGGCTGGAACGACCTCGGCGCTTGGGAGGCGGTCTGGCAGGTGGCCGACAAGGACGCCCAAGGCAATGCCTGGCAGGGTGACGCCATCATCAGCGACAGCCACAACACCCTGGTCCACGCCACCAGCCGCTTGGTCAGCGTGGTTGGCTTGAGCGATATCGTGGTGGTGGAAACGCCGGACGCGGTTCTGGTCAGCGACCGTGCGCGCAGCCAGGAAGTGAAGAAAATCGTGGCCCGCCTGGACGCCGAGAAACGCGGCGAACAGACCCTGCACCGCAAGGTGCACCGCCCCTGGGGCTGGTACGACAGCATCGATTCCGGCGAGCGCTTCCAGGTCAAACGCATCATGGTCAAGCCCGGCGCTTCGCTGAGCCTGCAGATGCACCACCATCGCGCCGAACACTGGATCGTGGTCTCCGGCACGGCGGAAATCACCAATGGCGACAAGGTCTTGCTGCTCAGCGAGAACCAGAGCACCTACATCCCGCTGGGTCAGACGCACCGCCTGGCCAACCCCGGCCGGGTGCCGCTGGAAATCATTGAGGTACAGTCCGGCGCCTATTTGGGCGAGGATGACATCGTCCGCTTTGAAGACACCTACGGCCGTCAGTGACTGACCGTCCGCTGCAATTGCAATATTTCATCCATTTTTCCAAGCAATCATCATGAGCATCATTGCCGTCGTCGGGTTGGGCTATGTGGGCTTGCCCCTGGTCGTGGAATTCGGCAAGCACAGCCGCACCATCGGTTTCGACATTGCCAAAGACAAGGTCGCCAAATGTCAGGCCGGCACCGACCCCTCGCGTGAGTTGGAGGACGCCGACATGGCCCTCGCCATACACGCCGAGTACAGCCACGACCCGGCCTGTCTGGCCGAAGCCGATGTCATCATCGTCGCCGTGCCCACACCCGTGGACGAGGCCCACATCCCTGACTTCAAGCCCCTGATCGGCTCCAGCACCAGCGTCGGCCGCCACATGAAGAAAGGCGCCATCGTCGTGTACGAGAGCACGGTCTACCCGGGCGCCACCGAAGAAGTCTGCATCCCTGTGCTGGAGCGCGAGTCGGGTTTGAAGTGGAAGCAGGACTTCTTTGTCGGCTACAGCCCCGAGCGCATCAACCCAGGTGACAAAGAGCACACGCTGACCAAGATTCTGAAGATCGTCTCCGGCGACACCCCCGCCACCCTGGACACCGTGGCCAAGGTCTATGAGCGCATCATCAAGCCGGGCGTGCACCGCGCCGCCAGCATCAAGGTGGCCGAGGCGGCCAAAGTAATCGAGAACACCCAGCGCGACCTGAACATCGCACTGATGAACGAGTTGTCCATCATCTTCGACAAGATCGGCATCGACACCTCCGAGGTGCTGGAAGCCGCGGGCACCAAGTGGAACTTCCTGAAGTTCAAGCCGGGCCTGGTCGGTGGCCACTGCATCGGCGTCGACCCCTACTATCTGACCCACAAGGCCGATATGCTGGGCTACCACCCGCAGGTCATCCTGGCCGGCCGCCGCATCAATGACGGCATGGGCAAGTTCATTGCTGAGCAGACCATCAAGCAGATGATCGCCAGCGGCAGCGCCATCAAGGGCGCCCGCGTCAATGTGCTCGGTCTGACCTTCAAGGAAGACTGCGCCGACCTGCGCAACTCCAAGGTCATCGACATCATCCGCGAACTGCAAAGCTACGGCGTGGACGTGATCGTCACCGACCCAGATGCTGACGTCGAAGAGGCGGTGCATGAGTACGGCGTACGCCCGGTCAGCTGGGCCGAGTTGCCGCGTGCCGATGCCATCGTCGCAGCCGTGGCGCACAAAAGCTACAAGCAGCTGAGTGTGGCCGACCTGACGGCCAAGCTGATTCCAGGCGGCGCCTTCATCGACGTCAAGGCTTCGTTCGACCAAGCCTCGTTGGAAGCGGCTGGATTGCGCGTCTGGCGCCTGTGAAACTCTCACAGCAGACCCAGAGAAGGAACAAGCAATGACCATACTCGTCACCGGCGGTGCCGGTTTCATCGGCAGCAATTTCGTGCTCGACTGGCTGGCCCAGAGCGAAGAGACCGTCGTCAACCTCGATCTGCTGAGCTACGCCGGCAATCTGGAAAACCTGGCCAGCCTGCAGGGTGACACGCGCCATGTCTTTGTGCAGGGCGACATCTGTGACCGCGCCCTGGTCGATCGCTTGCTGAGCGAACACCGGCCGCGCGCGCTGGTCCATTTCGCGGCCGAAAGCCATGTCGACCGCTCGATCAGCGGCCCCGGCGCCTTCATGCGCACCAATATCGAGGGCACCTACACCTTGCTGGAGGCCAGCCGCCAGTATTGGTCCGGCCTCGATGACGCGGCCAAAGCGGCGTTCCGCTTTCACCATGTCTCGACCGATGAGGTCTATGGTTCGCTGGCGCCCCAGGACCCGGCTTTCGCCGAGACCAAGACCTACGAACCCAACAGTCCTTACTCGGCCAGCAAGGCCGCCAGCGACCATCTGGTGCGCGCCTGGCACCACACCTACGGCCTGCCGGTGCTGACCACCAACTGCAGCAATAACTACGGCCCCTATCACTTCCCCGAGAAGCTGATCCCGCTGATGATCGTCAACGCCCTGGCCGGCAAGCCGCTGCCGGTGTACGGCGACGGTCAGCAGATCCGCGACTGGCTCTATGTCACCGACCATGCTGCGGCCATTCGCGCCGTGCTGGCCGGCGGCCGACTGGGCGAGACCTACAACATCGGCGGTTGGAACGAGATGGCGAATATCGACATCGTCAAGACCGTCTGTGCCCTGCTGGACGAGCTGCGCCCGGATTCGGCCGGCCCATACAGCCGCCTGATCACCTACGTCAAGGACCGCCCCGGCCACGATCGGCGTTATGCCATTGACGCTCGCAAGATCGAGCGTGAACTGGGCTGGCGTCCGGCGGAGACCTTTGCCAGCGGCATTCGCAAGACGGTTCAGTGGTATCTCGACCACCCCGAATGGATCGCGCGAGTGCAAAGCGGCGCCTATCGAGACTGGGTCTCGCAGCAGTACGGAGCTTGAGTTGACACGCATTCTCCTGTTGGGCAAGAACGGCCAAGTCGGCTGGGAGTTGCAACGCGCGCTCAGCCCCTTGGGCGAGCTGATTGCCCTGGATCGCCATGACGGCGGCGACCTGGCGGACAGCGCGGCTCTGAGCGCCACCGTGCGGCGCATCGCACCACAGCTGATCGTCAATGCGGCTGCCTACACGGCCGTGGACAAGGCCGAGAGCGACAGCAGCACAGCGCAGCAAATCAATGCCACAGCGCCCGGACTGCTGGCCGAGGAAGCCGCGCGCCTTGGCGCGCTGCTCGTGCACTACAGCACCGATTACGTCTTCGATGGCAGCGGCGAACAGGCCCGTGACGAAACGGCTGCGACGGCGCCGCTGAGCGTCTATGGCGCCAGCAAGTTGGCCGGTGAAGAGGCCATCCGCGCCAGCGGCTGCCAACACCTGATCCTGCGCACCAGCTGGGTCTATGCGGCACGGGGCGGCAACTTTGCCAAGACCATGTTGCGCCTGGCCGCCGAACGTGAGCAGCTGAGCGTGATCTCTGACCAGATCGGCGCACCCACCGGGGCCGACCTGCTGGCCGACTTGTGCGCCCACATGGCCCGCGCGACCTTGAGCGATCCAAGCTTGGCAGGCACCTATCACGCGGTCGCCGCCGGTGCGACCAGCTGGCACGCCTATGCCTGCCACGTGATCGAGTTCGCGCGCGCCCGAGGCACAAGCCTAAGGGTCGCCGCCGAACAGGTGCTGGCCATTCCGACCTCGGCCTACCCGACGCCGGCACGCCGCCCCTTGAATTCGCGTCTGGCCACAGACAAACTCCAGCAAGCCTTCGGTCTTCGCCTGCCCCACTGGCAGCAGGGCGTCGACCGCATGCTGGCCGAGATCCTCTAAACCCTCAGTGGCCGGGCCGCCCAAGCGCGCCAGGGCCCAAGGAGCCGCAATGAGCAAGACCCGCAAAGGCATCATCCTCGCCGGAGGCTCCGGCACACGCCTGCATCCCGCCACCCTGGCCATGAGCAAGCAGCTGCTGCCGGTCTACGACAAGCCCATGGTGTACTACCCGCTGAGCACCTTGATGCTGGCGGGCATCCGCGACATCCTGTTGATCAGCACGCCGCAGGACATTCCGCGCTTCGAGGCCTTGCTGGGTGACGGCAGGCGCTGGGGCCTGAACATCAGCTACTGCGTGCAACCCAGCCCGGACGGCTTGGCCCAAGCCTTCATCCTCGGCCGCGACTTCATCGACGGCGCACCCAGCGCCCTGGTGCTCGGCGACAACATCTTCTACGGCCACGACTTCCAGGGCCTGCTGAACCACGCCAATCACACCAACACCGGCGCGACGGTGTTCGCTTACCACGTGACCGACCCGGAGCGCTACGGCGTGGTCGAGTTCGACGGGCAGCAAAAGGCCTTGTCGATCGAAGAAAAGCCCAAGGCGCCGAAAAGCAATTACGCGGTGACCGGTTTGTACTTCTATGACGAGCAGGTCTGCGACATCGCCGCAGCCATCAAACCCAGCCCCCGCGGCGAGCTTGAAATCACCGATGTCAACGCCCAGTACCTGCGCCAAAACCAGTTGCAGGTGGAAATCATGGGCCGCGGCTACGCCTGGCTGGACACAGGCACGCATGACAGCCTGCTGGAAGCCGGTCAGTTCATTGCCACGCTGGAGAAACGCCAGGGCCTGAAGGTGGCCTGCCCGGAAGAGATCGCCTTTCGGTCGGGCTGGATCTCGGCCGAACAACTGGCCGCCCTGGCCCAACCCCTGGCCAAAAACGGTTATGGCCAGTACCTGCAGAAACTGCTCACCGAACAATCATTCTGATGAAGATCACCGCCACTTCCCTGCCCGACGTCCTGATCATCGAACCGCGTGTCTTCGGTGATGCGCGCGGTTTTTTCACCGAAAGCTGGAGCGAAAAAGTCTTCAATGAAGCCGTGGGCCAGCCCGTGCGCTTTGTGCAGGACAACCACTCGCGCTCGAGCCGCGGTGTGCTGCGAGGCCTGCACTACCAGCTGACACCGCATGCCCAGGGCAAACTGGTGCGCTGTGTATCCGGTGCAGTTTTCGATGTCGCGGTGGATCTACGTCGCTCCAGTCCCCATTTCGGCCGCTGGGCAGGTGTCGAACTGAGCGCGGACAACCATCGCCAGCTCTGGGTCCCGCCTGGCTTTGCCCATGGTTTCCTGGTGCTGAGCGAGACCGCCGACTTCCTTTACAAGACCACCGACACCTACGCGCCGCAGGCCGAGGGTTCGGTGCGCTGGGACGACCCGGAGATCGGCATCGAATGGCCGGACTTGGGGCTGGCTCCCTTGCTGGCGGAGAAAGACTTGAAGGCGCCGCTGTTGAAGGACGCCAAGCACTTCGACTGAGCCGAGGCTTCAAGAGCGGGTCTCACGCTTACCCGACATCGCTTCAGACCGCGCACTCAACCTTCAGTGCATGGGCCGGCCACCCCGGCCAATGCCGTGATGCTCCAGACCCATGGCCTGCATCAAAGCGGGCTCCCACTGATTGCGGCCGTCGAAGACCACCGGCTGCTTCAGCGCGCTCTTGATGCCGTCGAAATCAGGCGTACGGAATTCCTTCCACTCGGTCACCAAGAGCAAAGCATCTGCGTCGCCCAGGGCAGACTCGGCGCTGTCGCAGAAACGCAGGCCGTCCAGATGACCCAGCAAGCGCTGAGCTTCGGGCATGGCGACCGGGTCGTAGGCGGCCAGCGTGGCGCCGCGCTTCAACAACTCCTGCACGATCACCAGGGCCGGTGCCTCGCGCATATCGTCGGTATTGGGTTTGAAAGCCAGGCCCCAGAGCGCGAAATGACGGCCCGCCAGATCGGCGCCAAAGCGCTCCACCACCTTGTCCACCAGCAAGAGCTTCTGGCGTTCGTTGGCCGCCTCGACCGCCGTCAGCACGCGCAGCGGGATGCCCTCGCCTTCAGCGGCGCGGATCAGGGCTTTGACATCCTTGGGAAAGCAGGAACCGCCGTAGCCAGCGCCGGCATAGAGAAAGCTGTAGCCGATGCGCGGATCCGAGCCGATGCCGCGGCGCACCAACTCGATGTCAGCACCAACTCGCTCGGCCAGCAGCGCCAGCTCATTCATGAAGCTGATGCGGGTGGCCAGCATGGCATTGGCGGCGTACTTGGTGAACTCGGCGCTGCGCAGGTCCATGACGATCATGCGGTCATGGTTGCGGGTGAAGGGCGAGTACAGCGCACGCATGAAGAGCGTGGCCTGCTCGTCGTCGGAGCCGACGATGATGCGGTCGGGCTTCATGAAGTCCTCGACCGCCGCGCCCTCTTTCAGGAATTCCGGATTGGAGACGACCGAGAAATTGAGCGTTGAGCCGCGCTTGGCCAACTCTTCCGCCACGGCCGCTCGCACCCGGTCGGCCGTGCCCACCGGCACCGTGCTCTTGTCGACGATGACCTTGTAATCAGTCATGCGCTGGCCGATCGAGCGGGCCGCCGCCAGCACATACTGCAGGTCGGCCGAGCCGTCTTCATCAGGCGGCGTGCCCACACCAATGAACATGATGGTGCCGTGATTGACGGCCAGATCTGCATCGGTGGTGAACTGCAGGCGGCCGGCCGCCACATTGCGGCGCACGATCTCCAGCAGCCCGGGTTCATGGATGGGGATCTGCCCCTCATTGAGGATGCGGATCTTTTCTGCGTTCACATCCAGGCAGACCACATGGTTGCCCATCTCGGCCAGGCAGGCGCCCGTGACCAGACCCACATAACCGGTGCCGATGGCGGTGACTTTCATTCAGTGGCTTTCTTGTGCAGTAAGAGCAAGTCCAAGCGTCGCAGACAGAGCGTAGCGCCAAGGCCAGTTTTTAACCGCTGAATATGAAGGTCTGATGAGCCGTTTGGCGGAGGATCAGAAAAAAGCCCGCCGGCAGTGAAGCGGGCGGGCTGGCGTTCTCGGCGCGGCGCTGCTCAGCACTCAGGCCGGCAGGTCCCCGGATCAGACCTTGTAGTAGTCGCGGTACCAAGCAACGAACTTGGTCACACCGTCCGGGACCGGCATGGCCGGGCGGAACTGGGTCCAGGCGGCCAGCTCTTCGACGTCGGCATGGGTGGCCGGCACATCGCCGTCCTGCAGAGGCATGAAGTTCTTGATCGCCTCGCGCCCGACCGCCTTTTCGATCGCCTCGATGAAGGCCATCAGCTGAATCGGTGCATGGTTGCCAATATTGAAGATGCGGTACGGCGCGTTCGAATGCGCCGGGTCGCTCTTGTCCGAGTCATAGCCAGGCTCGGGTGTGGCCGCGCGGTCCAGCACGCGCACCACGCCTTCGGCAATGTCGTCCACATAGGTGAAGTCACGAATCATCTGACCGTGATTGAAGACATTGATGGGCTTGCCTTCGATGATGGCCTTGGTGAACAGGAACAAGGCCATGTCCGGCCGGCCCCAAGGGCCGTAGACGGTGAAGAAGCGCAGGCCCGTGGTCGGCAGGCGGAACAAATGGCTGTAGGTGTGAGCCATCAGCTCATTGGCCTTCTTGGTCGCGGCATACAGGCTGACCGGATGGTCAACGCTGTGGTGCTCCGAGAAGGGCATCAAGGTGTTGCCGCCATAAACGCTCGAGCTGGAGGCGTAAGCCAGATGCTGCACCCCGTTGTGGCGGCAGCCTTCCAGGATGTTGGTGAAACCGACGATATTGCTGTCGATATAGGCGTGCGGGTTCTCGATCGAATAGCGCACACCGGCCTGAGCGGCCAGGTGGACGACGCGGTCGAACTTGTGGTCCTTGAACAGTTTTTCGATGCCGGGCCGGTCGGCCACATCCATCTGCACGAACTCGAAGCCGGGCTTGGGCGTCAAGCGCGCCAGACGGTTGTGCTTGAGCTGGGGGTCGTAGTAGTCGTTGAGATTGTCCAGGCCGACCACTTGGTCGCCACGCGCCAGGAGGATCTGGCTGACATGCATGCCGATGAAGCCGGCCGCGCCGGTGACGAGTACTTTCACAGAATCTCCTGGTTCAGGGGCCAAGCCGAAGCGGCACGCTTCGGCCCTACCGTGCCCTCAACCGCAATGGGCGCCCGGTTTGCTGCGCGCATTCTCGCTGACAAGCGCCCTCGGTTCCGCAACAGCCCCAGCGCAGCAGCGGCAAAAATCACCATCACCACCCATGTCAGGGAGTCCAAGTCCAGAGCGGCCCCAGCAGTGCGCGGACCGGTCACGAGCTGCGCCTAGAATCGCCCGCACTTGCCAAACCCGGTCGCACCCTGAGGCAACGACCGTCTGGCCACACATCTCCAGCGAGACGCCATCCCATGACCACCAGCCCCGCACTGCCCTGCATCCACCTGATTGCCGGCGCCCGCCCCAATTTCATGAAGATCGCGCCCATCGTGCGCGCTCTGCAGGCCGACGGCCGCCTGGCCTGGAAGATCATTCACACCGGCCAGCACTACGACCGCGACATGAACGATGTCTTCTTCGAGGAACTCGGCATCCCCACGCCCGATGTGCGCCTGGGTTGCGGAGGCGGTACCCACGCCGACCAAACCGGCAAGATCATGCTGGCCTATGAGAGCCTGTGCGCAGCAGAGAAGCCGGCCGCCTGCCTGGTCGTCGGCGATGTCAACTCGACCCTGGCCTGCTCCATCGTCGCCAAGAAAGCCGGCATCCCGGTTGCGCACGTCGAAGCCGGCCTGCGCAGCGGCGATATGTCCATGCCCGAGGAGATCAACCGCCTGGTCACCGACGCCATCAGCGACTGGTACTTCGTCACCGAGCCCAGCGGCACCCAGCATCTGCAGCGTGAAGGCAAGGACATGAGCACCGTCTACGACGTCGGCCATGTGATGGTGGACAACGTCCTGTTCCAGGCCGAGAAGCTCAAGACCCAGGACACCTCGGTTCTGGAAAGCGATGCCTATAAGCGCCAGCATGCGCGCTACGGTGTGGTCACCCTGCACCGCCCCAGCAATGTCGACAGCGCCGAAGCCCTGGAGCGCATTGCCAGCGTCTTGCGCACCGTTTCGGCCGAGATCCCCCTGGTCTTCCCGGTGCATCCGCGCACCCGCTCCAATATCGAAAAGTTCGGCCTGCAACTGGGCGCCAACGTCACCCTGATGGGCCCGCAGGCGTACATGTCCTTCCTGCATCTGTGGAAGGATGCTGCGCTGGTGCTGACCGACAGCGGCGGCCTCCAAGAGGAAACCACCGCCCTGGGCGTGCCCTGTATCACCATGCGTGAGAACACCGAGCGCCCCATCACCGTGGACGAGGGCAGCAATGTCCTGGCCGGCACTGACCCCGCCGTCATCATCCCCCTGGCGCTGGACACTCTGAAGAACGGTGGCAAGCACGGCCGCCGCCCGGCCCTGTGGGATGGCAAGTCGGCCGAACGCATCGTCGACATCCTGGCGAGCCGGCTCGGCGCCTGAACCTCGCAAAAGGGCCGGCGTAACACTCTGAAAGCGCGTCAGAACTGTCATGTCGGACGCCTAGAATCGCCGGCCTGGCCCCGCCCTCCTCGCCCGATCTGACTGCCGAAAGCCGCCCACCCATGAACCGCCCCCGCATCCAGATGATGGGCTGCACCATCGACAATCTGTCCATGGAAGAGACCTTGCAGACCGTCGAGGGCTTCATCGCCAGTGGCCGGCCGCATCAGCATGTGGTCGTCAATGTCGACAAGCTGGTCAAGGCACAAAATGACCCCGAGTTGCGTCAAATCATCAACGACTGCGCGCTCATCAATGCCGACGGCATGCCTGTCGTCTGGGCATCCCGCCTGCTGGGCAAGCCCTTGAAGGAACGGGTGGCCGGTGTCGACCTGTTCGAAGCGTTGATGGCCCGGGCGGCCAGCAAGGGCTGGCGCGTCTACCTGCTCGGCGCCAAGGAAGAGATCGTCTCCCGCGTGCATCAGCTCTACCAGGCCCGCTTCCCTGAGCTGGTCTTTGCCGGCTACCGCAACGGCTATTGGAAGCCCGAGGAAGAAAGCGGCGTCGTCGATCAAATCGCGGCAGCCCGCGCCGACCTGCTCTTTGTGGCCATCAGTTCGCCCAAAAAAGAGCAGTTCCTGGGCGCCTACCAGGCTCGCATGAAGATCCCTTTCGCCATGGGCGTCGGCGGCACCTTCGATGTGGCCGCCGGCAAGGTCAAGCGGGCCCCGGTCTGGATGCAGAAGTCCGGTCTCGAGTGGTTCTACCGCTTTCTGCAGGAACCGCGCCGCATGTTCCGACGTTATTTCATCGAGGACATGGCATTTCTGGGTCTGATGGTGAAGGAATGGCGCGCCCGCTGAGGATCTGCGCCGAGGGCCGCTGGGCCTGTTGCTTGGTTCAGAAACCCGGCCAAGCCTGAACATGGAGCGCTTTTCCAGCGATTAATGCCGGCTCAGCGCACAGCCAAATCGACCGTCAGCCTGCACAATTGATGTTCCGGCGCGCGCCCCTGCTGCAGTGGCGCGCTTTGGCGGTTGCCGATCGCCCGCCGCACTTCAGTGCTAGGTAGTACCCATCATGGCCACTCCCACCACCCGCTTGTCTTCCCTGAGCCGCGCCAGCGCGACGCTATCGCTGATGCTGTGTCTGGCGGCCTGCCAGCAACCGCAGGTGCGAAATCCAGAGCAAGAGCTGTTGAAAGTCGACCCTCCGGCTGCCGGCTTGATCCCCGCCAGTGGAGATGCCTGCACACCCCTGCCGGCTGATTGGCTGGAACAAACACCATCCCATATGCGGCGCATTTCGCCTCTCGATTGCGCCAGCCTGAGCAGCACTCCGCTGTTCTCCTGGGGCGAGGCGGGCGACCGACAACTCACAACACCCTGGACCCTGGTGGTCCGGCTGCGCGGTGGCGGCACCGTGCTCCTCAACCGATCCGACATCACCGCCCCTCGATTTCCAATCGAGGCAGCATTGAGCCCAGGCAACTATGAATGGGCGGTCAGCTACACCAACACGCAGGGCGCGCGAGTGAGCACCCAATGGCGGCGGTTCTCAATCGTCGAGCCCACCAATGCCTTGAGCAAAGGACTGTCAGCCACTGCAACAAGCGCCACCACCGCAGCCCTGCCCGACGGTCAAGCCATTGCAATTGTGGCCGCCGGTAAGGCACGGCCTAGGGTGCTCCCCAGCGGCAGCAGCTATGCCAAGATCGCACAAGCAGCTCAAAACGGTGACAACTTACCGGTACTGAACACCCTGCGAGCAGGCGCAAGATTTGCGCTCACGCAAGCCCTGCCTGCTGCCCCCGTCTCATCCCAAAGCGCGTCCGGTTTGAACGCGGTGGTCAACGAGCGGACCATGCGCCAAGCGGCGCGGGCGGAGCGCGAGTATATGGAGCGGCTCACATTGATCGGTCGTTTGGACGGCAACACCGCCATGCTCGCTGCCAGCAAGCTGCGCCTGCTCAATCTCGCGGCATGGCCGCCCACGGGCCTCAGCAGTGAAAGTTCCAGCGATCAGACGAACCGCGAAGTCTATCTGGCACTGGCACAAGGTCTTGACATGCTGTGGCAAGAGCTCAGCGCCACCGAAAGATCGCTTGTGACGGCCGCGCTGCGCGCTCGCGTGATGCAGGCCACCTCTGCTCTCAGCTATCTCGACAAAGAACCCTACGAATCGCACGGCATTGAAAACGTTCGTTGGATCAACCAAGCCTTGCTGCTGGCAGTTGGGCTGCCCGGTTTCCCAGAGGCCCAGGGCTTGCTGGCCAAAAACTGGGATCTCAGTCGCTTCACTCTGGGTATCTGGGGCGAGGTGGACGGCAGCTTCGGCAATGGCATCGCCTACGGTTGGTACGCAGCCTTGGGGGCCATCCCCTACTCAGCCTCCGTGCGGGCCATCACCGGCGTCGATGTCTATCAGCTGGAGTACATGCGCAGATCTGGCGAGCAAATGATGGCGTTCACGGCGCCGAATCTGTTGCAGCCCAGTGCCTTTGGCGACGAGACCGAAACCCAGGATCTCTACGCCAACTACACCGCCAGCTACTACCGCCTGCATGCGCAAATGACACGCAATGCCCAGGACGCTTGGTATTGGAGAGTGAAGCCGGGCAATGTCAGCAGCCCCAACGACGCGGTGATCTGGCAGCTGCTGCTGCTCGGCGCCGATGACCGCCCCATGCCTGCCGCCCTGCCGCCGACACAGAACAGCTGGGTTTCCCGCGATGCCGGTCTGGCCGCCTTGCATGTCGATGCCAAGTTGTCCGCACGCACCAGCCTGTTCTTCCGGTCCAGCCGCTTTGGAGCGTTCAACCACTCTCATGCGGACCAAAATTCCGTCGTCTACGTCTCACAAGGCAAGCCGCTGTTGATCAGCGCGGGCTATTACCCGTACTACAACTCTCCGCACCACAAATCAGTCACACGGGCCACGCGCTACAAGAACGCGTTGACGTATGACGGCGGTTTTGGACAAAGCGAAAGTGTGGCTGGCGCCCTGAAGCCATCGAATCCGGCGCATAGCATGGATGCCAGGGGCGACATCATTTACCACGAGACACGCGGCGCGCTCTCAGCTGTGACCGGTGATGCCGCCCTGGCCTACCGCGCGATCAACCCGAGTACTGGCGTCTGGGTCCCTCAGCTCAGCAATGCCGTGCGTAGCGTGGTGATGGATCGCGCCAGTGGCGTCACCTTGATTTACGACTGGGCCACCAGCAGCAAGGCCAGGCAATGGGAGCTGAACTTCCACTCGCCCAATGCCTTTGTCGCCGATGCGAGCACCGTCAAGACCAGCAATGGTGCGGCTTCCGTGTGCCTGGATCGCCATGGCCCGGCCACCAGCTTCACGCAGACCATGGCCTGGGACGTGCCGCCCGAAACGCCCATGCCAGCTCAAGGCCATGCGCGCTTCACCGCCTTGGCCCCGAGCACCGAACTGGCGCACCTCACCGTCCTGCGCGACGGCTGCAAGGTCACGCCCGTGCAGGTGAGTCAGCAAGGCACCCGCATTGCCGTGGTTCTGGGCAATCAGGTCATCAGCTTCGACAAGCGCTCCACGCAACTGCCCCCATGACGGGGCTCGCGGGCCCGCTTTGCCATGAAGCCGGCCCGCGATGCAACAACACCGCAATCTTGACCTACGGGCACCGATACCGGTGCAGGCTCACCGAGGTCGAACCGTCAGAACTGTACGCAAGACCTGACCGGGCTTGAGCTGAGCTGCGACCGTGAGCACCGGCGCGGGGTGCTTTTCGTAGAAGGCATGGGACGCCCAGCCCTGCAACTCCTGATCGGTTTCGACACCGCAGCTCACCCGGCCCTGGAGTTCGGCGCCACTGAGCTCCAGCTGCAACTGATTTCTCAATGCCGCGAGTGTGCCGCGCTGCGCCGCGCCGTCCCACTGCATCTGACCGTCCGGCGTTCCGTGCCAGAACAGCTCCACGCCATGGGTCTGCTGGCACTCCAACCAGTCTTCGACCGTCAGGCAGCCGGCCTCGGCATTCCAGCTGAGGCGGCGGTGGTGGTGCACGGGGTCCTTCAAGCGCGTGTAACCGTCATGGCTGGCGTGGATCACGGCACCATCTTCACTGAATGCATGAATGCGCGTGTTGACGTCTTGAAGCCAAAGAAAGCTGGCGCCGTAAATGGACTGGTCTTCACCATCCACACGCAAGGTGTTGTGGGCCGACGTGCCTCGGAAAAACTTCCGCCACTGTGGCGCTGAGTTGTAGCAATAGGTGCCGGAGTCCAGCAGCAAAGCTTCACCAGCAACGCCGAGCAACACCGACAAGGCATCGGCATGGCCATGGCCTGCAATGCCCAGACAGCCCAATGGGCCGCAGTCGAAGCTGACTCGGACCTCGTCACCTCGGTGCAGGTTGGAGCCCATCAGCATCAAACCGCCTTCCGGAAAATGACGTGGCAGCTCGCTCAGTCGATCGGGAGCGGTCGGCGGCGGGGCTTGCCGAGTCAGCCAAGGCACCGCCTTGTCTGCGGCAGGGTTCACCGCGTAGGCCTTCGCTTGCAGGTCTCCACGCTGAAACAAAGTGGCTCCGACAGCCAACAAGCACTGGTCGGCCGTGCCCTTGCCGTAGCCGAGGCGAAAGACCTCGCCGTCATCTGAATCTCCAAAACCGGGCATGCAGCCTTGGCAATCCATCTGGGCGGCGATGAACACCATGGCGGACTCGACACGTTGCCAATACGCAGCAGAGAAGTCATGACCAGCGGCTCGCCCGGCAAGTCCTGCTGCCAGCAAAAACTGCAAGGCGAAGCCGTGGTACTCCGTGGCTTGTTCCCAGTTGACACCATCCGAACTGAACTGCTTCTGCGCCTCGCGCTCGAGGATTGCCTGCGCCGAGCTGCGCAGCGCTTGGCTTGCCGGCCAGCAGTCCCAGGTGCACGCGGCAACGAAGACGCCCGCCGCTTCGCCCAGCAAATGGTTGTTCCCTGAAGAGTGAAAGGAGTAGTTGTCACTGGCAAAGCGCATGTGCTGGTAGATGCTGCACAACCAGTTCTGCCGCAATGCCTGGCCCTGACTACCCTCGAACAAGGCGGAGTTGGCGCCGCCAATCAGATGCCAGACCAGGCTCCAATTGATCAAGCGAATGCCCTGCTCCACCGGCGATGACCAGTTCGGCCCCAAGGGATACGGGCAGGCTTCAAGCCAGCGCGCCAGATGTTGACCCAGGGCCTGCAGGTACTTGCTGTGGCCCGTGTGCGCGTAAGCCTGTGCCAGGCGCACCCACCAGAGGTGGCGGTTCAGCTCCCACAAGAACTTGATGTCGATATCGCCGGCCATGTGGCGGAAATCAATGCTCAGGCCGAAATCCAAAGGCACCGGGTGGCCGGTTCTGGGGTCGGCATTCCAGTCCGGGGCGGCAGCGCTGAAATCAAGGTCCAGGCCAAAAATGCGCGGGCCACGCGCCAGCAAGGTCTCGGCGTCTGCCTCTAGATCGCGGCCATCGGCCTCGCTCAAGGCGGGGGCCCAGACCCAGGCAGCACCGAAGCCTGGCTTGGCCAGCAGCGGCGGCGGCTGGCGCGCGTCCCAGAAACCTCGCGACTGCGCAGCCGTGCGCACAAAGCTGCCCACCCGATAGGGAATCTCCACCACGCTGATGCGGCTGAGGCGTCGCGTCAGCCAACGCAAACGCTCGGCACTGGGCAACTTCATGCTTTGGATTCCGCCAAGGCCGAATGATCGGATGAGGCGCTGAGTTCAGGCACATCGCGCAAACCAGCCTGCCTGTACAGGGCCAGCAATTTGGGCAGATTGGCTTGGTGAGAGAACTTGGCGAGAAACGCCTTCCGGCCTTCGGCTCCCATGCGTTCCGCACATAGCCGGTCACCCAGAATGGTCAGCAAAGCCTGGGCCAGGCCGGGGATGTCGCCAGGGCTGAGCAAAAGCCCGGTGAGCTCCGTTTGCACCGCTTCGGCAATACCGCCAATCGGGCACGACACGACCGCCCGCGACCTCGCCATGGCCTCCAAGATGGCCATGGGCAAGCCCTCGTGATACGAGGGCAGAGCGAACAGCCAGGCCTGTTGGAACAACTGCTCCTTGCGCTCGGTATTCACCCAACCCGCGAACTCAACCGAGGCCGCCAATCCGAGCCGAGCCACCTCGGCATGCAGCTTGTCCACCTCCCCGTCGCCGCCGATCACGAGCCGGGCCTCAGGCAGGCGCTCCAAGACTCGCGCGAAAGCCTGCAGCAGATCGAAGGTGCCCTTGCGGTCGCCGATTCGGCCGAGAAACAGTGCAGTCGGCACAGCGCCCAGAACCGGCGCATCGGCGCCTTGCTCCGTGGCTGAGGACAAAGAATTGAACAAGACGTCCACCCGCGCATTCGGCTCCACCCGCAAGACCCATTGGCGCCATTCGGTCGACAAGGCGAGAACACGGAAGGAGCGGCGAAGCATGAAACGAATGCAGCTTTGGCGCCAAGGGCTGCCGTCGGCATGGAACGATTCGAAGTCACTGCCATGCAGGTGAACGACCACAGGCACGCGCAGCACGAACGCAGGGACCAGCAAGATCAGCTTGCGCCAGAAACTGCCCCCATGAGAGCTGTGGGCATGAACCAAGGAAACTCGGCCCAGGCAAAGCGCCAGCCACAAGGTCCAGCACGCGCGCAAAAACGGCAGCACCCGGCCCCACTTCGAGCGGTCGTGATGGCTGACCAACAAGCGCATGGCCCCGTTGTCGAACAGCCCGGCTTGCTGATACTGCCGAATGACAGTCGCGATGCCACCCTTGCCCTCAGGCGCCGTGGCCAGCATCCAGATCTGTTGTTTGCTCATCTTTTATCGACCTACATCCAAGGGCCTGGCAGGCGCAAGTGCCGTGAGCGCCGCACATGCCAAACAGTGAAAACGCCCCGCTTCCATGGCAGCCATGGCAAGCCTCAAGCGGCAATGACATCGGCCATTTGCCGGCGCCACACGGCCAAACCCAGCAAAGCAAACAGCTCCCGGCTGCGGTCGCGGAAGCCGCGCTGGTGCTCGTCCCACACCCGCGCCACTTCGCCCAGTTCAAAACCCAATCCCGCCAAGGCCGGATCCTGGAACAGCAGTGCATGGCACCTGTCCTTCCATTCCTGGCGAAGCATGCTGGCCACCGGCACCTGAAAACCGCGCTTGGGGCGGTTCACGATCTCTTTGGGCAGATAGTTGTGCGCCATCTGCTTGTGAATGATTTTGGTTTTGCCCAATGACAGCTTGAAGGCTGCAGGCAGAGACTCCACGAAGTGAACCAGTTCGGTATCCAGCAGCGGCACCCGCGCCTCCAGGCTGTGCGCCATGCTGACCTTGTCGCCGTACAGGAGCAGGTCGTCGGCCAGGCCCATACGCACATCGATGGACATCATTTGCTCCACGGCGCTCAAGGGTCGCCCCGCAGCCGACCAGTCCAGCCAGGTCTGAATCGAACTCAGCGCGCGGCCCGAACCAGTCTGGCCGATCAAGCGCCCACGCGCTGCTGCGTTGAACACGCAGTACTCGTTTTCGAAGCGTTCGTCGACTCGCGCGATCGCCGCAGACTGCGCACTCCGGAGCACGGCAGGGGGCACACCGGGCAGGCGTTCGAGCAAGGGGCGGGCAACGCTGACCAGCGTCTTGAACATTGGAATGTCTCTCAGCAGCTCACCCTGGTAGCGACGATAGCCTCCCAGCAACTCATCGCTGCCCTGCCCCGTCAGCACCACCGTCACATCCTCCCGGGCCCGTTGGCACAGGTACCACATGGGCAAGGCTGAGGTGGTGACCAAGGGCTCTTCCGTGGCGCTGACCGCAAGCTCAAAAGCCTGCCACAGGTCCTCATGGTCCAACTTCACGACGTGATGGGGCAGCCCCAGAACCTGGGCGGTGTGGGCAGCATCGCCAATTTCGCAGTCCGCGCTGTCCTCTTTGTAGCCCACGGTAAAACACGGCGCCTGAACGCCCGCATCGGCCGCCATCGCAGCGACCAAGGCCGAGTCAATACCGCCCGACAACAAGACGCCGACCGGCACATCCGACAGCATCTGTCGCTTGACCGCTTGAGCCACGCCCACTTGATAGGCAGCTGCCGCCTCCTCCAGCCCGCCCGCAAATCGTTCTGAACTGGGCTCGATATAACGGGTGACCGACGTGGCGCCACCGTCCACCGGCACGCAATGGATATGCCCCGGCGGCAGCCGCTGCACCCCGGCCAACAAAGTATGAGGCGAGGGAACGAAGCGCAAGCTCAAGAATGTGGCCAGCGACTCTGCATCGACCCCAAAGCGCTGCTCTGTCACCGCACACAGGCTGCGAATCTCCGATGCAAAACCAAATCCTTTGGGCGTCTGGGCAAAGTAAAGCGGCTTCACGCCAAAGGGGTCTCGAACCAAGTGCAGCTCGCGCTTCATTTGGTCCAGCACGGCAAAGGCAAAGATGCCGTTCAAGCGCTTCACCGTGGCCTCAACACCCCATTGACTGATCGCCTCGACCAGCGTCTCGGTGTCTGAGTGACCGCGCCAGCTGCGGGACAACTCAGCGCGCAAGTCCTGGTGGTTGTAAATCTCGCCATTGAAGGTCAGCACCCACCGACGGTCCACGCTGACCATGGGCTGCGCACCGGCTTCGGTCAAATCCTGAATCGCCAGGCGCGTATGGCCCAACCACACCGATTGGGTACCCAGCTCACTGAGCACCGCCCCCGAAGCATCCGGCCCACGCCGGCGCAAGGCGTGCAATGCCGCTTCCGCTCGGACCTCCCCGCCGGTCTTGAACACCAGACCCGTCACACCGCACATGGTTTCACTCCCTCTTCATTCTTCACAGGCTGGGCCACGCCATCAGAAGGCCACCGCCGCGCTCAAGTGGCAGACTTTTTATCGGCAAGCAAACCGCGGTACACCGCAGCAACACTGGCAGCAATCGCTTCGTAGGAACGGTGGTCTTTCACCCAAGCTCGCCCGCGTGCGCCCGCAGCGGCCGCTGCATCAGGCTCGCGCAACAACTGCAGGCAGGCATCTGCAAACAAGCGCGCCTCCATCGGGACACAAACCCCGCCGCCACTGGCTTCAATCACATACTTTTGGTCGGGGATGTCATTGCCCACACAGGGGATGCCCAGCGCCAGATACTCGACAGCCTTGGTTGGAGACGACACATCAAAGAGCTCGTTGCGCGGGATTGGCGAAAGGCCAATTTCGGCGCACTTGATCAACGAGAGAATTTCAGCTTGCGTTTGCCAGCCGGTCAAACAAACATGAGCCTCGAGATTTTCCTGCTGGATTTGAGACCGTATCCAAGCCTGCTCATCCGCGCTGGCTCCATCCCCTGCCATCAGCAAGAGCACTGAAGGTTCCTGCTCCCGGACCAACTTCAGTACCGCCAGAAGAAAATCACTCTGCCTTGATTTCCCCAAGGTACCCAGATAGGCAATGACGCGCCGCTGCACCAAGGGCTTGGGTATTGCCAAGGGGGCTTGAACTTGAGAAAACACCTCCACGTCCACACCCATGGGAACAGAGGTCATGCATTCTCGCGCAACACCTTTCCCCGCCATGAACTCCAGCATCGCATCGCTTTGAACAAATAAATGATCGACTCTGCCAGCAAGAAAATCATAGTAAACATGCCGAGCAAAAGCAGCACGAATACCGTTTACCAGCCAAACCAACATACCGTGGCTTCGACCAATTTCCCGATGGCGCAATCGGAAACCCTCGACAAAGGGGAAGGACATCCAATACACCATTTTCCGTCCGCTCAAACGGGCCATAATCCAAGCGATAAAACCGGTTCTAACTTTGTCTCGAACCTGGATCAAGCGATGCTCGGACTGAATTTTCCAAAGCAAAGCCAAATCAGAGAATGGGCGAAGCAAATATCCCAAGATACCCTTACGTTCACATCCGTGCAGATATACATGGCCACCGGACCAAGCCTGCGCTTCTGCCGCGCTGCAGCCACTGGCCAACTGCCCAAGCAGATCAGACTCGATACCAAGCTTGGGCAACTCTTTGCCAAACAAGACAGTGACATCTGGCCGGAAGGCCGGCAAGTAGTCGTACATCAAGAACAGAATTCTCTGGGCTGCCAATTCAATTGTCCTGAACGCTGGTCAAGATTCGCGCTGGCACACCGACGGCAACGGCGCCCGCAGGAACATCCTTCAACACCACGGCATTGGCTCCAATTTTTGCGCCACGCCCAATCCTTACCGGTCCGAGCACACAAGCACCGGCGCCGATATCGACGTCATCCTCAATGATGGGCACCTCGAGATAGCCGGAACGCCCGCCCAAAGTCACATTCTGAGAAATCTTGACGTTGCTACCAATGAAAACTCGTGCATGCACCACGATGCCCAAACCGCTATACCCAAACAAAACATTCTTTCCGACCGCAACAGTGGGGGGCAAAGCAATGGAAAACACGACCCTATTGAAAATATAGAGCAACCGGGGAATCAGTGGCACCCCCCAGTTCGACAAAATGTGGGCAAGCCTAAATATTCCAATCATTGAACTTCCCAAACAAACCCACCAGCCTATGAGGTCAACCCAACGTCGATTCAACGGACCGATGCCGCAAAGCGTGGCGAAAATAGTATAAGCAATGTGAACCACCACCGTCGCCCACCAATACTGCGCCACGCTGACACCCAAAGTTTGAACGCAGCATTTTTAGCCCCCTCTGCAGCCAACACTCTGGCCAGGGTTAAGCGCATCTCCGCAACCAGACGCAACGAACTTCGACGCAATTCCTCGCCAGATTTCATGGCCAAAGCACGATGCTCCAATCGAGACCAAACCGGCAGCAACTCACTAGCCCGATAAGAACCCACCAAACTATCTGCGATCCCGACCCTATACACGGCAATGGGCATATCCACCCATGCAATCGGCTCGTGCTCGCAGAGGCGAAACCAAAGATCCAAATCTTCCCCCATTGACTCGCCGACAGGGAATGGCTCGTCCATTTCCATCAAGCTACTGCGCCGCACCGCTACCGAACTCGTAAAAAATGGCATGCCGCTTCGCAGTAACTCCAGAGGCAAATTCCGAATCAATACATGAGCCTGCGGAATCATCATTTTCTTGAAAAGATGATCAGCCATCTGCGCATGCGGCACTCGCTCATATCCGCCCGACAAAATTTTAATTTCTGGGCTTCGCTCATAAGCGGCTTTCAAAACTGCCAAACAAGCAGGGTGATATAGGTCATCGCCATCCAGAAAGGCAACAAAAACTCCCCTAGCCTCAGCAATTCCTCGATTCCTCGCCGCCGACACGCCACCATTGGCCTGCCGTATCAGCCGTACGCGTGGATCGGACATGGCCGCCACCCGATCGGGGCCCTCATCGCGCGAACCATCGTCCACCACCACGATTTCGAAGTCCGGATCGCTCTGCGCCAGCACCGACGCCACCGTGGCCTCTATATAGGGGCCCTTGTTGTAGAGCGGTATGACAACCGACCAAAAAGGCGCGTGATCAGGCACCGCGCACGCTCCCGTGTTGCTCGGTGTCGGCCCAGGCCCTGGCCTGCACAGGTTTGCGCAAGCGCACGGTGGCCGGCGCGCCCGCCACCAACATCAGCAGCAAGACATGGAACAGCGATTCGCTGCCGAAGGTGTGCAGGCTGATCGGCACCTCGCTGATCGAGCGCACCAGCAGCAGCGCCCCCAGTGCAGCTGGCATGCCCTTGAAGGCCGCCAGGCGCGGCAGCGCCCTCGCCACCAGTGCGACCAAGTACACCAGGAAGCTGAGCAGGCCAATCAGCCCCGAAGCGGCCAGCACATTGAGGAACTGGTTGTGGGCGTGGAAGGCGGCGCTGTAGCCAATCTGGAAGCGGTGGTAGGCGTCCCACATCGCCGGACCGTAGCCGAAGAGCGGACTGCGTTGCCACTCGTCGATGGCCACGGCCCAAATTTCGGTACGTCCCGTCAAGGTGACCAGGTCGCCACCCGTACGGCTGGCCAGGAACTTGTCGATGCGCGCACCCAGCACGCCGGAGACCAGCACCACCATCACCCCGACCACCAGCAGCCCCAGCAAGCCCAGCAGGAACTGGCTCTGCAGCTTGTAGCGGCCACGTGCCAAGCCTTCACTGAAGCGGCCGCGGAAGTGGTAGTACAACAGAATCAGCAGGCACAAGACAGCAGCAATCCAGCTGGTGCGCGACTGCGTCAGCACCAGCGTCACCACGCCAACCAGCCAGGCCAGGCTTTGCACACTCTTGCGCTGGAAGGGCATGCACCACAGGCAGATCAGGCCCAGCACAGCCAGGGGCCCCATGGCATTGGGGCCGCTGGACAAGCCGTAGAAACGCACGTTAAAGCCGGGGATCAAGCCCCCCACGTAGGGCGCCAGCACCAGATTCTTCTTGACCACCAGAAACAACAGGCCCAGAGCCATGAAGGCAAACAAAGCATTGCGCGCCCAGATGATGGTGCGCCGCGCGCCGTTTTCGGTGGTGAGCAAGGCACCCGTGCCGATGATCAAGGCGTAGATGAATTCGTGCGAGACCGTGGGACGCGTACCCAAGCCCGCCGGCAAGGCCACCGAGCACAGCCAGAAGGCCGCATACGTCAGCATCAGCGCGCGCGGCGTGCTGGGCTGGCGTTTGGCCAGGATGAACTGGGCAATCCGCTCCAGCGAAGCCACCAGCAGGAAGATCGAGGTGATCCGCTGCATCCACTTGGCGGCCCTGCCGCCGGCCGCCAGCTCGGCCGCTTCCGGCACCAGCTCTTCCAGACCCAGATTCCGTGCCGAAGCGATGGTGGCCACGGCGATGGCCAGCACCATGGGAACGAACAAATAGGGCAAGAAGCCATCGGGACGCTTGACGCCAAAGTGCATGGTGCCGCCGATGATGAACACAAAGCCGATGGCCATGGTGAAGGCCATCAAGATGTAGGTGCCGAAAAAGACGACGATGCTCATGGGTTCAACCCGCTTCTTTCTTGTTCATTCGTTCCACTTGCGCGGCAAAGTGCCGGGCAAGCCGTGATTGTCCCGGGATGAAGCGCCCGAGCAATCCCAGGGCCGGCGCGCCGACCAAGGTCGGGGCCGCCAGCCACAGCAGCACCGCCACCGACCCTGCCGCTGTGCTGCGCACCAGCAGCAAGGCCAGCGGTGCTTCGGTCCAAAGGCTCAGGCCCAGGCCGGCAGCGTAGCCGGCCACCATGACGGCCGCATTGAAGAGCAGTGCCCGCAAGACCAGGGCTTGCAGCTGACGGCCCGGCACGGCCAAGGCCACGCAGGCGGGCACAGCCATCACCAAAAAACGCGCCAGGAAGACGGCCGCCGCCACCGCCGCCATGGCCATAAGGCCGTGGCCTGAGCTCCAGACCAGGCCCAGCACGGCCAGCAGCAAGAGCGGCAATTGCAGCAAGGACTCCAGATGGCGCCGGCCGGTGTTCCACAGGATCGGCGTGCTCAGCGCCCAGCCCAGATACGCCGGCATGGCCAGAAACAGCAGACCCAGCACCTGGCCGCTGGCACCCCAGTGTGCACCGTAGAGCAGTTGGATCAGTTCGCGGCTGGACAGAGCGCCGGCCAGGAACACCGGCGCGACGAACAGCCAGATGAAGGACTGAACCTCGATATAGGCTTTACGCAAGGTCGGCAGCTGGTCTTGCAGGCGCGCGCCCGAGGCCAGGAAGGCGGGCTGCAGGGCCGAGATCATCAGGCCGTTGGGCACCGTGGCCAGGTTGTAACCCACGGCATAGAAGCCGGCTGCTTGGGTACCGAGCAGGCGACCGATCAGCAGCCGGTCAGCGTTGCTGACCAGCCAGTTGCAGATATTGGTGCAGAACACGACCGCACCGACATTGATGTACTCACGCGGCGCGGCAACGCGGAGAAGCGGTCGCACGGCATGGGGCCGGTTGCGCAGCGCCAGGAGCAGGCCCACCACAGATTGGCATAGCCAGGCCGCCACCAGGCTCCAGGCGCCCTGGCCCAGAGCGGCCATGGGGATGCCGACCAGCACATAGGCGAAGGCATAACTCTGAATCTGCTGGCCAGCGATGGTCTTGAAGCGCAGCTCGCGGCGCAGCAGATTGTTGGCCGTTGAGGCCATGGCATTGAGCACACAGACCAGCGACAGCCAGCGGATCACCTCGACCAGGCGCAGGTCGCGCAGGAACTCTGCGATCAGCGGCGCACCCAGCATCAGAATCAAGGTGCCCAGCAGGCCGCTGATGCATTGCCAGGTGAAGACGAAGCGCACCGCTTGGTCGTCAATTTCGGCGCGCTGCATCAAGCTCCAGCCCAGGCCGAACTCAGAGAAAAAGGTCGCCAGCAGCAGGACCAGGGTGGCCAGGGAGAACAGACCGTAGCTGTCCGGACCCAGCAAGCGAGCCACAAGGATGTTGACGGCCAACTGCATGAGGAACTGGGCGCCCGCGGCGAACACGCCCCATTTGGCTGCGGCAACCGATTGCCTGGCGATATCGCTCATCGCAAGCTCAAGCGGCGCTCGCCCTGCGGCTGGGACCAGGTCAAGGGTGCCACGGCTTCAGCCTCACCGGCCGAAGACGCGCGCGCGTGCGGCCGGCTGCAAGGCTCCGGCCAAGTCCGTCAGATACTGCTGCTGGACTGCGAACGCAGCCTCGGAGTTCGCGTCAATGGAAGACACACGCACCAGCAGGCCGTCGGGGATGACGCCGCGCACACCGTAGGCCAGCTGAGCCACCTTCTGCTCGGTGGCCGAACGCACCGCCTGGTCGCCCACCACGACCCAGTAGGTGATGGGTTCCATGCGCTGCGACAGCTTGGCGGTCAGCCGGCGTACATGAAGGTCCTTACCGGCCACCGGCAGTTCGGCCGCCTGGTTGCTGAGGATCTGGAAGCCCTGCGACGGGTAGCAGACTTCGGGGCGGTGCACCCGCGTGCCGTCGGATTGGTCGCCGCCATAGGCCACGGACAGCATGATGCGTTGGCCCTGGGCGTTGATGTAGGAGCGGCTGAGCACCTGGTTGTAGATTTTATCGAGCCGGGCTTGAACATCGGGCGCCGGCAAGATGACCGGCATGCTGGTGTCCAAGCGCCAGGCGCCAAAGGCCTTGGGGAACAAGGTTTCCAGATCGGGCTTGCCGATCTGGTCGGTCAGATGGACACGTGGGGTCATGCGGTGCGCCGCACCCGCCGAGGCGAGCATCAGCACCGTCATCACGATGGCTGCAGTGCGATTGAAATGCATGATCACTTGCGCCTGTCGGTCACCCAGAAGAAATTCAGAACCTTGTCGACCACCAGCATGATGGCCAGAGCCACCATGAACAGCACCATGCCTGCGAAGCCATGAATGAAGCCCTGGCCGGCCGCATCACCAAAGTAGTAGGTGACCAGGACCAGAATCATCACCCGCACGATGTTGGCGACAAAGGAGATCGGCACCAGCAGCAAGGCCAGCGTCACATTGCGCCCCGCCGAGGTGTAGTTCATCAACTTCATGTACAGCAGGCCGAGCGCTTCCAGCGTGAACATGGAGTTCAGGCCGGCACAGGCATCGGCCACCAGCAGTTGGTAAGGGCCAATGGTCAAGATGACACCGGCCCGACCCACCGGGAAACCGGTGTTGTAGAGCAAGGACGAGGCCACCGCCGACACGGCCGACTTCAGGGGCGTGGTCAGCGCGGTCACCAGCACCTCGGGCAGGGGAACCATGAAGAGCAGGAAGAACAGCGGGAACCAGATCAGCCTCAGCCCGGCACCGCCGACCAGGACCAGAACCAGGGCTGCCAATACAAAGATCTGCGACGACACTTCGAACAGCCAGATGGACTGCGAACGACCGAAGGCATAAAGCACCAGGCCTAGAAGCAGGCTCAAGCCGCCCGTGACATAGGCCGGCCGTGGCAGCAGTTGCACCAGAGCATGGCGCTGCTGGTACAGCAGCCAGATGCTGACCGCCAAGATGATGGGACCGTGGCCTTGTTCATCACTGGCCCAGACAGTGCTGGACAGGTTCCAGTAGGTCGGCAGGAACATCACCGCGAAGCCGAACAACACCAAGGCCAGGACGCCCAGGTCAGGGCCAGCCAGGCGAGGCGCAGGCGCCCTC
The DNA here is from genome assembly GCF_025717595.1 of Kinneretia sp. DJ1R-11. Taxonomy (NCBI): domain Bacteria; kingdom Pseudomonadati; phylum Pseudomonadota; class Betaproteobacteria; order Burkholderiales; family Sphaerotilaceae; genus Roseateles; species Kinneretia sp. DJ1R-11. The sequence goes on along the minus strand of NZ_JAJIRR010000010.1, from coordinate 36,004 downwards.
ACGAGGTCGGCGCCAGCCGGCGCCGATGCGGGAGTCTGCGACATGATCAGTACTCGTTCAGCACCGCACCGGTGACGAGGGTGGAGGCATCGGCCATGCCCGCCACCAGCTCCTGGAACGTCGCCAGCTTGGATTCGCTCTTGCGCGCCAGCGGCATCGCCGCCCCACAGCGCGAGGCGATGACCACCGCATCGGAGCCGAGCTCGGCTGCCGGCGTATCCACGATCACGTAATCGAACTTGGACACCAGCTCGCGCAGCAGCAGGCCAAAGGCCGGGCGCTCAAGCAGCTCCAGCGGGTTTGGCGGCGTGATGCCAACGGGCAGCAGGAACAGGTTCGGCACGCCCTTGATCGGCTGGATGGCCTGGCCTTCCGTGCGACCGGCCAAGATGCCCGACAGGCCCGAGGTGTTCTGTACACCAAAGACTTCGTGCTGGCGCGGGCCGCGCAGGTCGGCATCGATCAGCAACGTGCGACCGCCGAGCTGGGCCAGAGTCACGGCCAGATTGGCGGCAAAAAAACTCTTGCCATCGCCTTGGTTGGCGCTGACCACAGCCAAAGCACGACGCGGCGACTGCTGCTCATTGAACACCCGCATCATCAGCTGGCTGCGCACCGCGCGGAAGAACTCGGCCTGGGCCGAGAACGGCTGGTTCAAGGTGATCAGCTCGGCGTTCTGATTGCGGCTGACTTCAGGGGCATAGGGGTAGTGGAACTGCTGCGCCAGGGCGAACAGCACATCGTCCGCATTGGCAAAGCCCAGAGCGATGGCCGCCTCGCCGAAGCGGACGTTCTTCTCGCGCTGATAGTTCAGCACGCGAGCCACCTGGTCGGCGGAGAGGTCGCGCGTCTCGGCAATGATCGAACCAATCGAACGGTCCTTCAGTTCCTTGCCCGCATCGGGAGCGCTCTGCCCCGCATTTGCTTCGCTCATGTTCTCAATCCTCTTTTGTTCTCTGGGAGCGCAAGCACTCAGGCGCTATGGCCGATCACGCGACGCTGTGCAGCCGCCGTGGCCAGCTGGCCGGACTTGGCCGAGCCGGGCTTGGGCATGACGCCGATGACGGCGATGCCCAGGCTGGCCGAGATGTCTTCCACGGTGCGGATGCGGCGATCGGAAACTTCCTTGAAGAAAGCCGCAAGCACGCCGAGCAAGGTGCCACCGAACACCGCGATCAGGGCGTTCAGGAAAGAGCGCGGGCTAGACGGCTCCAGCGGCGGCGAGGCCACCGTCAGGGCGCTGACATTGCTCTGCGTGGACTGGCTGTCCAAGCTGGACTGGGTCAGGCGGGCCTGCACCGAGTCGTAGGCGCGCTGGGCGTTCTCAACATCACGCGACAGCACGGCACCCTCGTCACGCACTTGTTTCATCTGCAACACCTTGGCACGCTGAGCTTCCAGTTCGGCGCGCAGCTGCGTCTCACGCTGACGGTTGATGGTGTTGGTGACGCCGACTCCGCCGGTGATGCGGCGGGTTTCTTCGCTGATCTTGATGCGCAGTTCGGCAATATTGGCCTTCAGCTCGACCACCTGTGGGTGGCTGTCGCCGAGACGTGCATTGACTTCCTGCAGGCGCACTTCGGCACGCGACAGGTCAGCCTTCAAAGTGCCGACGATGGGGTTGTTCAGCACTTCCTGCATGCGCTCACCGGAACTCCCGGTGGCTTGCGCGTTGCGGCTGCCAGACTCAGAGGTGATGGCCTGCAGACCGACCAGTTGCGAGGACAACTCGTTCAGACGAGCGTTCTCGACGTCCAGGCGTTCATCGGCGTTGATGATGCCCTTCTCACGCTGGAAGGCGCTCAGTTTGACCTGGGCGGCTTCCAATGTACCGCGGGCGTCTTTGGCGCGCGAGTCGAAGAAGCTGCTGTACTGCTTGGCCGGGTCAACCTTCAACTCCAGCACGGTATCCAGATAAGCCTGCACAAAGGCATTGGCCAAGCCAGCGGCGAACTTCGGGTCCTCGGCCTTGTAGGAAACGGTGACTACATTGGACTCACGGGAGGGGCGAACATCGAGGTTCTTCTGGAAAGACTCTGCGAGCCAGACTTCGACGCTGCCCTTGCCCTCCGTAGCTTCCTGCCACTTTTCCCGGACCTGAGGGTTCTCAGTCAACTTCAAGGAACGCACGACACGTTGCGCGACGCGATCACTCTGGATGATGTCGACCTGTGTGGTCATGAAAGCCGGGGTGATCATGGCGCCATAGGTGATGGCGGAATAGGGATCGGGCTTGGCGTCGACCACAAAGCTGGCCGTGGCCGTGTACTGCTTGGGCAAGACCACGGTGATGGCCATGACCACTGCGACCGTGGCGATCAACACCAACACGGCCAGTTTCCAGCGCGCTTGCAGGATGGCGATAAATTGTCCGAATGTCATACCGTACCCTTAGAACAAGCTCTCTTTGACATACACCACGTCGCCGTCCCGCAGGCTTTCGTCCATCGGGATCTGCAGCACTTGGACCTTGCCGTCCGGGCCCTTGCGATGCACGCGGATGCCCTTTTCGGTGCCGCGCTGGGTGATACCGCCGCCAGTGGCCAGCGATTGCATGACGGTCATGCCACGCTCCAGACGCATCGGGCCGGGGCGCTGCACTTCGCCGTAGATATAGACCATGGGCGCGCGCTCGACCCAGACGACGTCGCCGTTCTGGATCAGCACATCTTGCTCGCGGCCGCCGGGCTCGAAGATGCCGGGCAGGTCGATCTCAGCACGATATGGCTGGCCGTTACGCGTGCCGCTGAGCACCAGCACTTCGGCGCCGGTGACGGCGATGCCGCCGGCATTGGCCAGCAGATCGGTCAAGCGCATATCGGCGGTTTCGATCGGGTAGCGGCCCGGGCGGTTGACCTGGCCCAAGACGCTGGCCTGGTTGCCCTTGACCTGCAACACCACCACGGTGACTTGCGGGTTTTTAACGAAGTTGCCGTTCTTCAGGCCGTCAGCGATCAGCTTCTCAGCCTGCGTGGCGCTCAGACCGCCGATGCGGATATTGCCCAGCAGCGGAAAGGAGATCATGCCGCTTTCGGCAACCCGGGTTTCCAGCGTCAGGTCCTGATTTTGGTAGACCGAGATGCGCAGCACGTCGCCGGAACCAAGCCGGTACTCCAGCGTGGCAGCCGCGCCAGCACCGACCGTGGCCGAGGTCTGCGCAGCGGCAGGAGCCTGGACGGCGGCCAATGCAGCCACCAGCGCCAGCCCGCTCAGAGAGGAAAGAGACAAGGACTTCTTCGTCATGATGCGCTTCACTTCAGGCCCATACCCTTGGAGATGTCAGCAGCATTGAGGCCGCTGGCGGCAGGCGCCGGTGCCTCGACCGGCGCAGCCGGAGCGGCGGTCGGAGCGGGCATTGCTGCAGCCGATGCGGCGGCTGCCGGGCCACCGGCGAACTTGCCGATGTAGTCGATCTTGGCCGCGTCACGCAGACCCTTGATGTCCTTCTGCACGACCTCGGTCTTGCGCTGGTTGACCAGGAAGGCTTCGATGGCCGGGCGGGCACGTGCCTCGTCCACCGGCTGGCTGCGCGAGCCGACCAGGAACAGCACGGTGATGCCGTTGGCGGTTTGAGTGACGGCAGAGTCGCCATCCTTCATGCGCGCGATCGACTCCAGGCCATTGAGCGGCAGCTGCTCTGCAGCACGCACGGCTTGGTTGCCGGTGAAGCGGAAATCGTTGGCCTTGAGAAACTCAGCAAACTCGCCAATATTCTTGGCGCTTTCGAGTTTCTGGCGCAATTGACCAAACTGCTCGGGTTTGGCTTCGATGGCCAATTCCTGCAAGCTGTAAATACGGCGATCCTTGAAGAGCGCGGGTTTCTCGTTGTAATACTGGGCCACTTCCTCGCTGGTCGGCTTGGCGACCGATTCGCCGATCCGCTCGACGTAAGCGCGGGCGATGATTTCGCGCTTCGCGGCTTCAATCTGCTGCACCACACGCGGATCGCGGTCGAGCTTCAGCTCTTGCGCCTTCTGCACCGCCAGCTCCTGCTCGATCAAACGCTCCAGCACCTGCTTGCTGGCGGCTTCAGCCTGCTCCGGCTTGAGGCCTTGTTGGCGCTGCAGCACGAAGTTGATCTGGTGAACGGTGATCTCTTCCTTGTTGACCTTGGCGGCCGTTTGCGACGCCTTGTCGGACTTGCTGCCCTCACCACAACCCGCCAGCATCACGGCCACGACCGCAGCGGCGACCGCAGCGACGCGCAAGCCGGCAAAACCAGCCGAGCCGTTCACAGCGCGGGCATTTTCTTGATTCGTCAGGTACATGGCTTGTCTTTCTCTCTACTTGCGCAATGCGCCGGCTTCGGGCGCCAAAACTGATGCTGCAATGCAGCATGCAACCTCGCCCTCTCTGGGACGAGCGAGTGTAACTTTGGAAAATGACAATTCACCCCAGCCCGACCGGTGATCAGGGGGGGTTCTTTCTCACGATTTACCCGCAGTGGCGACCCGCTCGCCGGGTCGAGATTCAGCAATCCAGGGAATACCCTGAATAGCCTCCATCAGGGATCGAAATGAATGTGTCATTTCGAATAGTCACAATCGGCAATGGCCGATTTGATCGGGCTTCAGATCGCCCACCTGCAAAGCGCGCAGCTCACCTCAAGCCGGCCTTCACGCTCCCGCGTTCAGCACTTGATGCCGGCATGCAGAGCCACCACACCGGCGCTCAGATTGTGCACATCAACATGGCCGAAGCCGGCCGTCTTCATCAAGGCCTTGAGCTCCTGCTGGCCCGGGTGCATGCGGATGGACTCGGCCAGGTAGCGGTAGCTCTCGGCATCGCCGGCAATCATCTGGCCCAGCTTGGGCAGGATCTTGAAGGAATACCAGTCATAGGGCTTCTGCAAGGGCGCGGCCACCTTGGAGAACTCCAGCACCAGCAGTCGGCCACCGGGCTTGAGCACACGGCACATCTCGGCCAGGGCCTGGTCCTTGTGGGTCATATTGCGCAGGCCGAAGGCCACGCTGACCAGGTCGAAGCTGCCGGCCTTGTAGGGCAGCTTTTCAGCGTCGCACAGATTGGTCGGCAGGATCAGGCCTTCATCGAGCAGGCGGTTGCGGCCCTGGCGCAGCATCGCTTCGTTGATGTCGGTATGCACCACCATGCCGCTCTCGCCCACCTTCTTGGCAAAGGCGCGCGACAGGTCACCGGTGCCGCCGGCGATGTCCAGAACCCGATCACCGGCCTTGAGATTGGCGACGGCCACGGTGTAGGCCTTCCAAGCCCGGTGCATGCCCATGGACATCAGGTCGTTCATGACGTCGTACTTCGACGCCACCGAGTCGAAGACGCCGCGCACGCGGCTGGCTTTCTCGCGCTCGTCAACCGTTTGGAAGCCGAAATGGGTGCTGCTCATGGTGCGGTGCTCTCAAAAAATGTGGTTGCGGCGCCGTGCGGCCTGCGCTTGCTCGTTCGTGCGTTCAATGGCTGGCGCAGCCATGGCCGCCGCCTGCGGCCGCCGCCGGCTTCATGGCCGCATCGCGGCTGAGGCCGGCTGCCGCCAGGCGCGCTTCATAGTCGCGCCACAGTTGCGCCTCTTCGCGGCCCAAGCGGTAGAGATAGTCCCAGGTGAACAGGCCGCTGTCGTGGCCGTCGGAAAACTGCGGCCGCACGGCGTAATGGCCAATCGGCTCCAGGCCGGTGATCTGCACCTCGCGCTTGCCGGTCTGCAGCGTTTCCTGGCCCGGCCCATGGCCCTGCACCTCGGCCGAGGGGCTGTAGACGCGCATCAACTCGAAGGGGATGCGGAAACGCGCGCCGTCGGAAAACGCCACCTCCAACACCCGGCTCTGCTGGTGCACAGTGATGTCGGTCGGGCTGGGTGAGTCGGGGCTGAGGCCGGCCATGGTTGTCGGGGGCGCAAGAAACGCGTGAGAAACGCTGGGCGGCCAGTGTAACTTTGCCGGGCTAAAGCCCTTGCATGGTCTTGAACACCCCGGCCGGATCCTGGGCCTGCTTGATCTGCTGCAAACGGGCCAGATGGGCGCCGAAATAGGCAGACAAGGGCTGGGCGATGGCGGCGTCGGGGTAGTTCAGGTAAGCGCCGCCACTGCTCCAGGGCTGCATCAGCTCGCGCAGGCCATGGGTCCAGCGGGCACCCTCGTCCACCGCGGCGGCGGCGGCGGTCGGCGCCAGCTCGGCCAGGTACTGGGCGCTGAAGCGCGCCGCGCGGTGGGCGAAGGCCGTGGAATCCGGAGCCACCCGGGTGATCGCGCCGCCCATCAGGTTCAGGATCAGTGCGCCCGGGCCCTGGCCGCGCCGGGCGCGCAAGGCCTCGCCCAAGGCGCGCGCACCGGCCGGCGGCACGATGTGGTCAAAGAAGTCCGAGCTGGCCGCCATGGCCACCCGGCGCAGCAGGCCGACCGGGTTCTGGGCCGGCAGATGGCATTGGGCCGGGCTCAGGCCGGCGCAATCGCCGAGCAGGAACTCGCGGTAGCTGCGCGCCTGCAAACTCGGGCTGCCCAGCGGCGGGCGACCGATGCGGGCCAGCAAGGCCTGCCACAGCGGCGCGAACAAGGTGGCCTCGCTGTGCGCGCCTTGCGCCAGCCCCCAGAGCCGGCAGCTGCCCGCCGCTGGCGAGGCACTCAGCTGCGCCCAGGCGGAATCAGGCAAGCCCTGCTCGGGCCAGCTTTGCCAAGCAGCCAGCACCGCCTCGAAATCATCGAGTGCGAATTCGGCGCTGAATTGCAGCAGGGGGCCGACCGCGTGGGTCTGAAAGCGCAGCTCGGTCAGCACACCAAAATTGCCACCGCCACCGCCTCGCAAGGCCCAGAACAGATCGCTGTTGTGGGTGCTGTCGCAGACCAAGGCCAGACCTTCGGCATTGATGACGGTGGCGCCAACCACGGTGTCACAGCTCAATCCTTGGGCCCGGTCGAGCACGCCGAAACCGCCGCCCAGGGTGATGCCGGCTATGCCCACGCTGAGGCAACTGCCCGAGGGGATGCAGCGGCCTTGATCGATCAAGGCCCGATAGACATCCCCGAGCGTGGCGCCGGCACCGACCGTGGCGATTTCACCGTCCAGGCGCACCGCATTCATTGGCCCGACATCGATCACCAGGCCGGGGCCGCTGGACGCCCCCAGATAGCTGTGGCCGCCGCTGCGCGGCGTCAGAGCCAGGCTGTTGCGGCGCGCGAAGGCCAGGGCGGCGCTGACATCGGCCGCGCCGGCGCAGCGCACCAGGCCGGCCGGGCGCAGCAAGGCGTCGTAACGAGCATTGGCGAGCAAACGCTGGCTGTCATAGCTGGAATCGCCGGGGCGCAAGAGCTGACCCTGGAGCTGGCCGGCCAGGCCTTGCCATTCCGCAGTGTCCGGGCCAGCCGGTGCCGGCGCCGGTGCTGGGGCCGGCGTAGGAGCGGGTGCGGGAGCTGGCGATGGCACTGCATCGGTGCCCGCCCCGCCACCGCCGCAGCCCGGCAAACCCGTGGCTGCCAAACCGCCCGCGCCGCCCCAGGCCAGAAATCGCCTTCTGTCCATGCACCTGCTCCCTCTTGCCATATGTGGACCAGACTAGATCCAATTAAGAACCAGTCTAGAACCAAATTCAACAGCATGCAGCAGGGCTTGTGCGGAGGCGCAGCGCAGCCGAGCGACCATGAAAGAGAAAAGCCACGGCTGCTGGGAAGCAACCGTGGCCTGTTTTCTTCTGGCCTGTGCGACAGCGTGCAGGCGCCGAAGGTGCCCGAGGCGCTGGCTTACTTGGCCTTCTTGCTGCGATCCGGCACCACGGTGGTGACGGTGGGCATCACCGCGCCACTGGAAATCGGCTTCGGCGGCGAGCTGTCCTTCTTGGGCTTCTTGGTTTCCTTGTTGCTCTTTTGCTGACCTTTGGCCATGAGTCGCTCCTCAGTTGGCGTGCATGCTGCACAGATTGACGAATGGTTGTTTCCAGCGTGCTCGAAAAACCGCTCGACAGTTTGACATGAAGCGCAGAGGGTGCACCCGGCTCTCAAACCCTGAGGGGAAAGAAGCCCGGGGCTTAGCGATCAGTACGCGCCCATATAGTCCTTCTTGCCCAGCTCGATGCCGTTGTGACGCAGGATGGCGTAGGCCGTGGTCACATGGAAGAAGAACTGCGGCAGGCCGTAGTTCAGCAGATAGGCTTGGCCTGCGAAGCGGCGCTCTTTGGGCGTGCCAGGGCGCAGGACGATCTCGCGCTCACCGGCGGCTTCGAAGTCGGCGGCCGGCAGGCTGTCGATGAAGGCGATGGTGCTCTGAATGCGCGCGTGCAGCTCGGCGAAGCTGGTTTCGTCATCGGCCACGCTGGGCACCTCGGCGCCGGCCAGTCGGGCGCTCACGCCCTTGGCGAAGTCGCAGGCCACCTGGACTTGGCGCAGCAGCGCGAACATGTCCGGGAACAGACGCGACTGCAGCAGCACCTGGGGGTCGATATTGCGTGCCGTGGCATGGGCCTCGGCCTTGTTCAGCACATCGGCCAGGCCGCCCAGCATTTGCTTGAAGACGGGCACGCTGGCTTGCTGCAGAAACGGTGTGGGGTGGGTCATGGTGCGGTCTCGCGAAGTGGGAGTGTGTGGGTGGGGCATGGGCGGCAGGAGTGCCACCCCTGGCCGCGCATTCTGGCAGCGAAGCCACAAGGGCGCTGGCCGCGCCACCAAGCCCTCAATCAATCAAGCGCCGACTCGCCCTCGGGCTCGGCCATCCCCTGACCGACCGGATGACCGACTCGGGCGACATGGCCGCCGCTGAGATTGTCGATCTCGCTCACCAGCTCGGGAAAGCGCTTGAGGAACTCGGAGAAATTGCTGCAGCCCAGGGCCTGCTCGTCAAAAGACGGCAGCAGGCGCTTGATGAAGACCTTGAGCGCACTGCGCGAGACGTAGTTTTCGCCATTGCGGTCCACCAGCTGCGTCAGCGCCCGCTGCAGCGCGCCGCGCGCCTCGACCAGCGAAGGCGAGCCGACCACCTCGGTGTCTTCCGCTTCTTCCGCGCTCGGCAACACGCCACCCAGCAGCGCCGCCGCCGGCTGGGCCTCGTCCTGTGGCCCACGCACCGCCAGTGAGGCCGCCAGCAGGTTTTGGTAGAACTTGAATTCGTTGCAGCTGGCAGTCCAGAAGCGATTGCTGACCCCAGCCACGCCGACACCGGCGATGAAACGCCCGGCCTGCTTGACCTTCTGCGCCAGGCTGATGAAGTCACTGTCGCTGGAGATCACCACCACATGGCTCAGGTGCGGGTGGTTGTGCACATCGCTGAGCGCGTCCAAGGCCATGCGGATGTCGGCGCTGTTCTTCATGTTCTGGCCGCGCGGGAACATCTGGATCAGGTCCACGCCCGCTTCATTGAGCACATGGCGGTAGTTGGCGAAGAACTGCCAGTTGCCGTAAGCGCGGTTGATGATGATGTCGCCCAGCGAGGCGGCGTACTCCAGGATGGGGTTCAGGTCCACGAACACCGGCTGCGGCTTGAGCCGGTTTTCCCGGTAGGCGCCGTCGCCATGGGCGGCATTGGCCAAGACCGCATGGAGGTTCTCGAAATCCCAGTAGACGGCAACCTTGGTGACTTCGCTGCGCGGGTGCGGGAAAGAGGTCATGGCGAGCGGAGGACAGAGCTGCGGGGCCGCCAGTATCGCCCCCGGGTCATGACAAGCCTGCGGCAGACCCCGTGCCGGCCAGCCTGTTCTGGCCTTTCATATATTCAAACCAGGATAAGCAATCTACGAATTAATAGTTTGAGGATATATGAAATCTGCATAAAGTCCCGACCCTGAGACGCTTGCGGGCGTCCGACCGGCAACTGCCGGCACTGCCCGTCCATGAGGACCTGTGCCATTGCCGGCCGAATTCCGCGCAGCAAACAACCAAGCAAAGCCATGTACCAGTACACCGACTTCGACCGCCAGTTCGTCCACGCCCGCGCCGCGCAGTTCCGCGACCAGCTCGAACGCAATCTGGCCGGCACCCTGAGCGACGAAGAGTTCCGCCCCTTGCGTCTGCAGAACGGCTGGTATGTGCAGCGCCATGCGCCCATGCTGCGCGTGGCCGTGCCGTATGGCGTGCTGTCCAGCGCCCAGCTGCGTGCCCTGGCCGGCATTGCCCGCGACTTTGACCGCGGCTATGGCCACTTCACCACGCGCCAGAACCTGCAGTACAACTGGATCCCCCTGCCCCAGGCCGCCGATGTGATGGACCGCCTGGCTGCGGTCGACATGCACGGCATCCAGACCAGCGGCAACTGCATCCGCAACATCACCAGCGACTGCTTCGCCGGCATTGCCCCCGACGAGATCGTCGACCCGCGCCCCTACGCCGAAGTGCTGCGCCAGTGGAGCACCCTGCACCCCGAGTTCGCCTTCCTGCCGCGCAAATTCAAGATCGCCATCTCGGGCGCAGCGGAAGACCGCGCCGCCATCGCCTGGCACGACATCGGCCTGCAGCTGAAGAAGAACGAGGCCGGCGAGGTCGGCTTCCAGGTGCTGGTCGGCGGTGGCATGGGCCGCACGCCCATCATCGGCCAGGTGATCAACGAGTTCCTGCCCTGGCAGCAGATCCTCGTCTACATCGAGGCCATCGTGCGCGTCTACAACCGCTATGGCCGCCGCGACAACGCCTACAAGGCCCGCATCAAGATCCTGGTCAAGGCCGAAGGCCAGGCCTTCTTCGACGACGTGAACGCCGAGTTCAAGCAGATCCTGGAGCTGGACGAAGGCGGCCGCGAGCACCTGATCCCGCAGGCGGAACTGGACCGCGTGGCCGCCAGCTTCACCACGCCAGCCGGCGTGCAGCCGGGCGAGCGCAGCGACATCTTCGCGGGCGTGGAAGCGGGCCCCTACAAGCGCTGGTTGGAACGCAACGTCCACGGCCACCGCGTGCCGGGCTATCGCGCCGTGACCTTGTCGCTCAAGCGCGCCGGCATCGCCCCCGGTGACGCCACCGACGCGCAGATGGACGGCGCTGCCGAACTGTCTGAGCGCTTCGGCCTGGGCGAGCTGCGCGTCAGCCACGACCAGAACCTGGTGCTGACCTGGGTGCGCGAGGCCGACCTGCCGGCTCTGTTTGAAGCCAGCCGCACGCTGGGCTTCGCCACGCCCAATATCGGCCTGCTGACCGACATGATCGCCTGCCCCGGCGGCGACTTCTGCGCCCTGGCCAATGCGCGCTCGATCCCCGTGGCCGCGGCCATCACCGAGCGCTTCGAGGACCTGGACGAGCAGTACGACATCGGCGACATCGACCTGCACATCAGCGGCTGCATCAACTCCTGCGGCCACCACCACAGCGGCCACATCGGCATCCTCGGCGTCGACAAGGACGGCAAGGAGTGGTACCAGATCTCGCTGGGCGGCTCGGACGGCTCCACCCTCTCGGGCGCACCGGTACCCGGCAAGGTGATCGGCCCTTCGTTTGCGGCCGACGAGGTGCCGGATGTGATCGAGTCCATCGTGCAGACCTATCGCAGCCAACGCGCGGGCCACAGCGAGCGCTTCATCGACACCGTGCGCCGCATTGGCCTCGAGCCTTTCAAGGCGCCGGCTAACGCCGTTCGCACGCTGACCGGCGCGAATGCCGCTGCCGCCGCCCAATGACCACCGCCCAGCCGACGACGACCATGAAATTCATCGACAGCACCCATCCCCAATGGCACCACGTGCTCGGCGAAGACGGCCCCATGCCGCACCCGGACCCGGCGCCCCACCTGCTGCTGAGCCTGGAGCAATGGCATGCCGTGCGCGACCACTGGCCGGCCGGCCTGCCCACCGGCGTGGAAGTCCCCAATGACTACGCCATCGAAGACCTGGCGCATGACCTGCCGCGCCTGGCCCTGGTGGCCCTGAAGTTCCCCAAATGGGTGGATGGCCGCGCCTACAGCCAGGCCCGCCTGCTGCGCGCTCGCTACCGCTTTGCCGGCGAAGTGCGCGCCACCGGCGAGGTGATCGTCGACATGCTGCCCTTGCTGGCCCGCTGCGGCTTTGACGCGGTGCAACTGCGCGCCGGCGAAAGCCAGGCAGCGGCCGAGCGCGCCCTGGCCTTCTTCCCGGCCCACTACCAGGGCGATGTGGACCACAGCCAGCCGGTGTTTGCGCGAGGCGCGGCATGAGCGAGGGCGACGCCTCTTCGCTGAGCTCTTCGCTGAGCAGCCTGCCCGGCGCCGCGGCCAGCGCCTCGGCCGTGGGCCTGTATGCCCGCGCCACGCCCGGCTTTGAAGCGCGCGTGGCCGCCAGCGTCGCCCAGTTGCGCGCGGCTGCCGAGCGCTTCGGCGCCGGCCTGATCCAGAGCAGCAGCCTGGGCGCCGAAGACATGGTCATCACCGACCTGATCGCACGCCACGGCCTGGCCATCGATATCTCCACTCTGGACACCGACGCCCTGCATGCCGAGACCCTGGCCCTGCTGCCGCAGATCGAGGCGCGCTACGGCCTCTCGGTGCAGGTCTTCCGCCCGGTGGCCGAGCAGGTGGTGCATTTCGTCAAAACACATGGCGAGCGCGCCATGTACGAGAGCCTGGCCCTGCGCAAGGCCTGCTGCGGCGTGCGCAAGCTGGAGCCCCTGGGCCGCATGCTGGCCGGCCGCACGGCCTGGATCACCGGCCTGCGCCGCGAGCAAAGCCAGAACCGCGCCGAAGTGCCCGCCGAGGAGCTGGACGGCCAAGGCCGGGTCAAGCTCAATGTGTTGGCCGACTGGAGCTGGGCCGATGTCTGGCATTACATCGCCACCCACCAAGTGCCCTACAACGCCTTGCACGACCAGTTCATGCCCAGCATCGGCTGCGCGCCCTGCACCCGGGCGATCTCGGTCGGCGAGGATTTCCGCTCGGGACGCTGGTGGTGGGAGGACGAGAACGCCAAGGAGTGCGGCTTGCACCAAGCCCGCTCGAACGAAGAATTGAAGTCAGGAGCCACGGCATGAACGCCCCCCTCAATCTGCAAGCACTGGCCGCCACGGTGGACCAGCGCCATCTGGACCATCTGGAAGAAGAAGCCATCTTCATCCTGCGCGAAGTGGCCGCTGCTTTCGAGCGCCCGGGCCTGCTGTTCTCCAGCGGCAAGGATTCCTGCGTGGTGCTGCGCCTGGCCGAAAAAGCCTTCAAGACCCGCGTGGCCGGCAATGTGTTCAAGGGTCGCCTGCCCTTCCCCCTGGTCCATGTGGACACCGGCCACAACTTCCCCGAAGTGATCGAATTCCGCGAGAAGCGCGTGGCCGAGATGGGCGAGCGCCTGATCGTCGCGCACATGGACGAGTCGATCAAAAAGGGCACCGTGCGCCTGGCCCACCCGCTGGAATCGCGCAACGGCCACCAGACCGTGACCCTGCTGGAAGCGATCGAAGAACACCGCTTCGATGTGCTGATCGGCGGCGCCCGCCGTGATGAAGAAAAGGCCCGCGCCAAGGAACGCATCTTCAGCCACCGCGACAGCTTCGGCCAATGGCAGCCCAAGGAGCAGCGCCCCGAGCTCTGGAATCTGTTCAACACCCGCATCCGCCCGGGCGAGCATTTCCGCGCCTTCCCGATCAGCAACTGGACCGAGCTCGACGTCTGGCTCTACATCGCCCGCGAAAACATCCCCCTGCCCAGCTTGTATTTCAAGCATGAGCGCCCGGTGATCCGCCGCAAGGGCTTGCTGGTACCGCTGACGGACGTGACGCCACCCGAGGCCGGCGAGACGGTGGAAACCGCCACCGTGCGCTTCCGCACCGTGGGCGATATGACCTGCACCTGCCCGGTGGAAAGCACGGCCGCCACGGCCGCCGACATCGTGGCCGAGACGCTGACCGTGACCGTCAGCGAGCGCGGCGCCACCCGCATGGACGACCGCACGTCTGAGGCCTCGATGGAGCGCCGCAAGAAGGAAGGGTATTTCTGATCATGAACGCCGTTGCTGAACACCTGATCCACGACTCCGACATGGACACCCACCACCGCGCCCTGCGCTTTCTCACGGCCGGCAGCGTCGACGATGGCAAGAGCACTCTGATTGGCCGCCTGCTGTTCGATTCCCGCGCCATCCTGGCCGACCAGCTGGACACCCTGGAAAAGCGCGCCGCCGGTGCGCCCATCGACCTGAGCCTGCTGACCGATGGCCTGGAGGCCGAGCGCGAGCAAGGCATCACCATCGATGTGGCCTACCGCTACTTCGCCACCAAGACGCGCAAGTTCATCATTGCCGACGCGCCCGGCCATGAGCAGTACACCCGCAATATGGTGACGGCCGCCGCCGGCAGCGATGCCGCCGTGGTGCTGGTGGACATCACCAAGCTGGACACCTCGGTCGAGTCCGTCGAGCTCTTGCCACAAACCCGCCGCCACAGCCTGCTGGCCCACCTGCTGCGCGTGCCCAGCATCGTCTTCGCCGTCAACAAGCTCGATGCCTTGGAACAGCCCGGCCCGGCCTTCGCTGCGGTGGAGAAGGCCTTGCGCGCCTTTGCAGAGCAGGCCGGCATTGCCGTCACCGCCATCGTGCCGGTTTCGGCCCTGCGCGGCGACAACGTCACCCAACCGCTGGACGGTGAATGGGCAACCTGGTACCAAGGCCCCTCGCTGCTGCAGGTGCTGGAAAGCCTGCCGGGCGTGCAGGAAAAGGTCGAGGGTCAGGTCTTGATCCCGGTGCAATACGTGGCCCGAGACTCCGGTGAAACGGGAGAAGGCACCGGCCACCAGCCGCGCACCCTCTGGGGCCGCATCGCCCATGGCCAGATCCAGACCGGCGACGAGATCCAGATCCTGCCCAGCGGTGAGAAGGCCATCGTGGCCGAGGTGCGCCGTGCCGGCGAGACCGTGAGCCACAGCGTGGCCGGTGAATCGGCCGGCGTGGTGCTGGACCGCCAGCTTGATGTCTCGCGCGGCGACTGGATCGTCACCCCGGGTTCGGCCCAGCCGACACAAAGTTTCAAAGCCACCCTGGCCTGGCTGGACACCGAGCCGGCCGTGCCGGGCCGCAAGTACTGGCTGCGCCACGGCAACCGCTGGGTGCAGGGCCGCATCAGCGCCATCGAGCACCGCCTGGACATCCACAGCCTGCAGCCGCTGGACGCCGAGCAGCTGAATGTCAACGAGATCGGCCATGTGCAGATCGAGGTGCAGGCCGCCCTGCCGGTGGAGCCCTATGCCAGCAACCGCGTCGGCGGCAGCCTGATCGTCGTCGACCCCAGCAGCAACCGCACCAGCGGCGCCCTGCTGGTGCGCTGAGCCCAGCGCCACGGCCTGAAACAAGTCGCACCATGAACCCACAACCCGTCCTCTTCGTCAGCGCCGGCCCCGGCGCCGCTGACCTCATCACCGTGCGCGGCGCGCGCGCCCTGGCCGCCGCCGAGGTGGTGCTGTTCGACGCCCTGACCGACCCGGCCCTGCGCGATCTGGCGCCCCACGCGGAATGGATCGATGTGGGCAAACGCGGCTTTTGCGACTCGACCAAACAGACGGCCATCAACGCCGCTCTGGTCAAGCAGGCACGGACCGGCCGCCGCATCGTGCGCCTCAAGGGCGGCGATGCCAGCATCTTTGGCCGCCTCGAAGAAGAGCTGATCGCCCTCCATGAAGCTGGCATTGCCAGCGAAGTCGTGCCCGGCGTGACCGCGGCCATCGCCGCCGCCGCGCATCTGCAGCGGCCACTGACCCGCCGCGGCGCCGGCCGCAGCGTCAGCCTGACCACGGCAATGACCAAGGACGGCGATCTGCAAGCCGCCCGCAGTGCCGACACCGAGGTTTTCTACATGGCCGGCCGCCAGCTGGCCGCCCTGGGCCGCAAGCTGCTAGAAGCCGGCTGGCCAGCGGACACGCCAGTGGCCGCGGTCTCACGCGCCGGCTGTGCCGATGCCTTGAGCAGCGACCACACGGTGGCCGAGCTGGCCGCCGCTTCCCTGCTGCACCGGGGCCGGCCAACCGTGGTCACCGTGGGCGCCGGCGCCCGCGCCCTGGCCTCGGCGAGCCGCTTTGCGCCCACAAATTCCACCATCACGCCGGGTCTTGCGTCCCATCAAGGCCTGACCCGCAGCCTCATTGATTAAAATCCGCCTTTTGCCGCCGCTTTGCGCCACGCCCGAACAGGCCAGCCCCAGCAGCGACTCTGGCCCCAACTACACGAGCTGATCCACCATGACCCACGTCGTCCTCGAATCCTGCATCCGCTGCAAGTACACCGACTGCGTCGATGTGTGCCCCGTTGACTGCTTCCGCGAAGGCCAGAACTTCCTGACCATCGACCCCGATGAATGCATCGACTGCGCCGTCTGCATCCCCGAGTGCCCGGTCAACGCCATCGTGCCGGAAGAAGATGTGCCCGGAAACATGCAACACATGATCAAGCTCAATGCCGATTTGGCCAAGAAGTGGCCCAGCATCACCAAGCGCAAGGGCGCCCTGCCCGACGCCGATGACTGGAAGGACCGCACGGACAAGTTGCCCGAGCTGATCCGCTGAACGACTTCGTAATAACTGCTGAAGCAGGGCCTGAACGGGGCCCGGCCAAGAAATGGAATCCCAAGTGAACGTAGAGACGACGACCGCGCCCGCCGACGAACTCCTGGCCCCCGGCCCGGACACCATTGAGACCGATGCCGTCATCGTCGGCGCTGGCCCGGTGGGCCTGTTCCAGGTTTTCGAGCTGGGTCTGCTCGAGGTCAAGGCCCACATCATCGACTCCCTGGCCTACCCCGGTGGCCAGTGCATCGAGCTCTACCCGGACAAGCCGATCTACGACATCCCGGCCGTGCCCATCTGCACCGGCAAGGAGCTGACTGACAACCTGATGAAGCAGATCGAGCCTTTCGGCGCGACCTTCCATCTGGGCCAGGAAGTGACCACCGTGCTCAAGCAGGACGATGGCCGCTTTTTCGTCGCCACCAGCAAGGGCACCAGCTTCCTGACCAAGACCATCTTCATCGCCGGCGGCGTGGGCTCCTTCCAGCCCCGAACGCTCAAGGTCGACGGCATCGACAAGTACGAAGGCTCGCAGCTGCACTACCGCGTGCGCAACCCCGAGCAGTTCGCCGGCAAGAACCTGGTGATCATCGGCGGCGGCGACTCGGCCCTGGACTGGGCGCTGAACTTCTGCGCCGGCAATGAGGACGGCGGCGCCCACAAGGCCGAGAGCGTGATCCTGCTGCACCGCCGCGACGGCTTCCGCGCCGCCCCGGCCAGCGTGGCCAAGATGCGCGAGCTCTGCGAAGCCTACGAGATGCAGTTCGAAGTCGGCCAGGTCAGCGACATCGTCGAAGCCGACGGCAAGCTGACCAACCTCAAGGTCACCGGCGGTGACGGCGTGACCCGCGTCGTGCCTTGCGACCAGGTGCTGGTGTTCTTCGGCCTGAGCCCGAAGCTGGGCCCGATCGCCGAGTGGGGCCTGGCCCTGGAGCGCAAGCAGATCGTCGTCGACACCGAGAAGTTCCAGACCAGCGTGCCGGGTATCTTCGCCGTCGGTGATGTGAACACCTATCCCGGCAAGAAGAAGCTGATCCTCTCGGGCTTCCATGAATGCGCCCTGGCTGCCTTCGGCTCCATGCCCTACATCAACCCGGACAAGCGCGTGCATCTGCAGTACACGACGACCAGCCCGAAGCTCCATAAAGTTCTGGGCGTGGAATCTCCCGTCTTCGACTGATTCGGCTCAAGCACAGCAACACCGAATGCCCGCAGACCGCGGGCATTTTTCATGGCGGCTTACAATGCCACCTCGTCCAGGCTTCATGACCTTGGGCGAATTCGCTAGGGGTGCTGGCTCATTCATTGAGCTGGCTGAGAAAGTCCCTTTGAACCTGATAGGCAGCTTCGGCTGCCATGCCGATCACCAGATCGGCACGAGGTAATCCTCGCGCAGGGAAGCATTTGAGGCACAGCCCGCCGTTTCGCAGCCCGCGCTGCGCTGAACCCGTGGCGCCATCGTTTGCCGCCCTGCATCGTCTGTTGTTGTTCTTGCTTTCACTGCAGTTCCCGATGCCCACAATCCATTCATCCCGCCCTGCTCTGGCCCTGCGCCCGAGCCTTGTTTCGTCCGCCCTCGCCCTGCTGCTCGGCAGCGGCTTGGCCCAGGCGCAGAGCCTGCCCGCCGTCTCGGTCAGCGGCCGCACGGCCGAGATGCCCGCCCAGGTGGGCGGCTTCGGCGAGACCCCGGTGGCCAAGCTGCCGCTGCAGGTCAGCCTGATCAGCCAGGAGCGCCTTCTGGACGCCGGCATCTCGGCGCTCTCGGGCCTGACCGCCCTGGACGCCAGCCTCGGTGATGCCTACAACGCCACCGGCTATATCTCCTACCTGAAGATCCGCGGCTACGACCTGGACAACCGCTTCAACTACCGCCGCGACGGCCTGCCCATCAACGGCGAGACCGTGCTGGACCTGAGCAACAAGAGCAGCATCGAAGTGCTCAAGGGCAGCAGCGGCATCCAAGCCGGCACCAGCTCGCCCGGCGGCCTGGTGAACCTGGTGGTCAAGCGCCCGACCGCGCAAGCACAGACCATCCTCAGCGGCGGCTTCAACGAGCGCGGCACGTTTGAGGCTGCCATCGACTGGAGCCAGCACTTCGGCGGCAGCGGCGAATTCGGTCTGCGCATCAACGCGGCTGCAGCCGACCTGCACCCGCAGCTGCGGGATGCCAAGGGTGATCGCCAGCTCCTGGCCGTGGCCGGTGAATGGCGCGTGCAGCCCGGCACGCTGATCGAGGCCGAGTTCGAACTGAACCGCCACAGCCAGCCCAGCCAGCCAGGCATGAGCCTCTTGGGCAACAAGCTGCCCGATGCCAAGGCCTACGACCCGCGCACCAACCTGAACAACCAGAGCTGGACCCTGCCCGTCGAGTTTGACAACCAGCATGCCTCGCTGCGCCTGCAGCAGCGCCTCAATGCGGACTGGCAGGCCCAGGCCCATCTGGCCGTGCAACGCCTCAAGACCGATGACCGCCTGGCTTATGCCTACGGCTGCGACAAGGAAGGCAATTACGACCGCTACTGCAGCGACGGCAGCTACGATATGTACGACTTCCGCAGCGAGAACGAGCGCCGCAACAGCGAGGCCCTGGACCTGTCCCTGGCCGGCCGCTTCGACACCGGCCCGCTGCGCCACCAGCTGAGCGCCGGCCTGCTGATCAGCCACTACAAGAGCCGCGCCCAAGCCCAGGCCTACAACTGGGTCGGCGTCGGCCGTATCGACGGCAGCGCCGTCAACCCGGCCGACCCGAGTCTGACCGACCAGAACACCTTGCGCGACGAACGCAGCCGCGAGTTCTCGCTGCGCGACGCGGTGCGCTTGAGCGCCGAGCTGCAAGCCTGGGCCGGTCTGCGCCACACCCAGCTGAACCGCAGCAGTGTGCGCACCAATGGCTCACGCCCCACTGACTACAGCCAGAACTTGAGCACCCCCTGGCTGGGCCTGAGCTATGCCATCAACCCGCAGCTGATGGCCTATGCCAGCTGGGGCGAAGGCGTGGAGAGCGAAGTCACGCCCAACCGCAAGCGCTACGGCGACGCCGCCGGCCGCGCCCTGCCCGCGCTGAAGAGCCGTCAGAGCGAGATCGGCCTCAAGGCCGGAGCCAAGTCGGTGGACTGGTCGATCAATGCCTTCCAGATCAGCCGACCGGTCTGGGACGATTTTGGTGATTGCAGCGACAGCCAGCCCGGCAGCTGCGTACGCCGCGCCGATGGCATCGCCCGCCACCAAGGCCTCGAAGCCCAGGCCGATCTGAAGTGGGCCGGCGGCGGCCTGCTGGCCAGCGCCATGAAGCTCAAGGCCCGCCGTGCCGACAGCAGCGTGGCCAGCGTCAATGGCCTCAAGCCCGTCAATGTGGCCGAGAACAATCTGCGCTTGCAAGCACGCCAGGATGTGCCCGCCCTCCCCGGCCTTCAGCTGAACGTCGGCCTGGTGTTTGAGGGCCCACGCGCCGTGCTGCGCGACAACAGCCTCAGCATCCCGGGCTGGACACGCTTCGACGCCGGCGCCCGCTTTGAGCAGAGCTGGGGCCGCCAGCTGCTGGTCTGGCGTGTCGGCGTAGACAACCTCGCCAACAAGCGTGCCTGGAAAGAATCCCCCTTCCAGTTCGACCATGCCTACCTCTACCCCCTGGCGCCAAGAACTTTCCGAACAAGTTTGGAAATCCACTTGTAAAGCTCTAGAAATCCATCCTATAATGCGAGGCTCTGTTCCTCGATAGCTCAGTCGGTAGAGCGCCGGACTGTTAATCCGTAGGTCCCTGGTTCGAGCCCAGGTCGAGGAGCCAGAAATTCAGCGTTGCAGCGGTTCGGATTGCCTGCTGCAACACAAAAAATTAGAAGTACCGAAAAGACAATTCCTCGATAGCTCAGTCGGTAGAGCGCCGGACTGTTAATCCGTAGGTCCCTGGTTCGAGCCCAGGTCGAGGAGCCACTTTGATGAACCCCCAGCGTCGCAAGATGTTGGGGGTTTTTTCTTGCCCGTTACACCTCTACCTGACGCCAAGCCGCCCCATGAAGATTTTGATTCGCCTGTTCTTCCGCACCCTGCGCATCGTGCTGGGCCCGCTCATGCTGCTGAAGGAGCGACTCACCCGCCCGGCCGTCATGAAGCGCAGCGCCGAGCGCCAGGCAGAAGTCGACCGTCAGTGCACTCAGCTGGCCCTGTATCAATTCAAGACCTGCCCGTTTTGCATCAAGGTACGCCAAGAAATCCATGCCCTGGCCTTGCCGATCCAACTCTTGGATGCCCAGCATGAGACCGACAAGCGCAAGGCGCTGAAACAAGGCACGGGCGCTTACAAGGTGCCCTGCCTGCGCATCAGCGATGCCAGCGGGCGCGTGCAGTGGCTGACCGAATCGAAGGCGATCATCGAGCACCTTCGCGGGCGATTTGCCGCCTGAGCGAGGCAGGCCAAACGCTGGCGGCAGGCGTCGCCGGCCCAACTCATGGACTCCAAAAAGCCCGCAGGCTTCGCAGCCTGCGGGCTTTTTGCTTTCCGGGCCGGCCGCTGCAAGACACCTATTCCCGGCCGCTAACACTGCACCCACACACCCCGCCGCGTTACATCCAGCCGAAGAGTGCAACACACGTAAGCAGGCGTAGCTTATCGAACAAATGTGCCAAAAGTCACACGATACTGCGCCTCGCTTCGGCCTCAGACCCTTTCAGCTAACGCACGTTACGCACTGACCCTTCAGCTCGTTCCGCGGCGTCGGCGATCACGGGAGATCGCGCTCAGACAGTCCCCGCTTGACACCGGCATGGCCGGCCCAGGCACTGGAACGTCAGCACGCGAACGCACCCTGAGCCGGGCACGTACAGCACCCTCACCACCACGGTCCATTCTTCGAGGATTCCTCCATGTTCACCATCGCCAAACGTCGTCAACAAGGTCAGGGCATGACCGAGTACATCATCATCGTGGCCCTGATCGCCATTGCTGCCATCGCCGTCTACCAGCTGTTCGGCAACACCTTGCGCAGCCAGACGGCCGCAATTGCCAATGAACTGTCCGGTCAGGACGGCACCGCGGCCAAGAATGAAGCCCAGGCCGCCGCCACCAAGGCCGCCACCGAGGCCAACGTCAAGCGCAATCTCGACACCTACACCAACAACGCGGCCAACAACTGAGCCGGCAGGCAGCGCGCGGCTTCGCCTGTCAGAGGGCGCGCCTGCAGATGAAGCCGGCCAGCTGCCCCTGCGCTGTCCTTGCTCAGCGCGCCCCCGGCCCTGAACCGTCCGCCACGCAATCAAAGAAATACACAGAGTCGAGAGGGAGTTCCATGGGATCGCGACCCGGCATGCTGTCGACGGGCTCGGCCGTTCTCGGCCTGCTGGTCGGCTTCAGTTTCGGCTGGAGCTGGGGCTGGTTGACGGCGCAGCTGGGCCTGACGCTTCTGCTCCTGCTCTGGACTGCGCGAGACCTTGCGCCTCTGCGGCTCTGCCGCGCCGCCGCGGCTTTTGGCGCCGGCCTGGGTTTGAGCGGTCTGGGCGAACTCCCCTTCAGCCTCCAGCCGGGCCTGCAGCTGTTCTCTCTGCTCCCGCTGCTGCTCTTCACGGTCGGCCATGCCCTGGCCTGCGGCCTGAGCGCCGCCCTCCTGAACCTGATCAAGCCAGGTGCCGGCCTATGGCGCTGGCTGCTGATCTGGCCGGCACTCTGGATGCTGCAGGAATACGCTCTGTCGCTGGGCCGCCTGGCCATGCCCTGGCTGCGCCTTGGCGTGATGCAAGCCCCGAGCGGCCCCTTCGCCGCCTTGCTGCCCCTGGGCGGCAGCCTGCTAGCGGGCGCTGCCATGTGGCTCTTGGCGGCCCTGCTGATGCTGACCCTGCGTCGCCCTCACTCGCACCGCAAAACGGGGGCCGCAGCCGCCGTGTTGTTGCTCGGCTTCTGCGCCCTAACCGGCAAGCTCGACTGGACCGAGCCCCAGGGCACGCTGCGCGTGCACCTGCTGCAACTGCCTGCCGCCGACGCGGCCACCGGTCCTGCCGCTCAAGGCGCGGCCGTTCTGAGTCAGCTGCTGGAAGCGGCTGACAGGGCCCGCGGCGAGCTGCTGATCAGCCCTCAACTGGCCCTGGAAAAGACCGAGCAGGCCTTGCCGCCTGGCTATCTGGCGCTGCTGCAAACGACCTTGGACGAGCGCCAATCCGACCTGCTGCTGGGCATGTATCTGGATGCCCAGGCGGGCCTCGGCCTGCACAACGGCGCGCTGGCCCTCGGCGCCTCGGGTCGACAACAGGCAGCCAAACATCAGCTTCTGCCATTTGGTGAATTCATTCCCTTGCCGGCGGGCGCATGGCGCGATGCTGTCGACCGACTGGCCGGCCAGCCCAGCCAGGACACCGTGGCTGCGCCTTTGCGGGCGGACGCCATGACACTCGCCAGCCAGCGGGCCGCCGTCTCCTTCTGCTACGAGCTGGCCTTCAGCGAGCAATGGCGCAGCGCTGCCGCCGAAGCCGGCCTGCTGATCAGCCTTTCCAGCGACGGCCATCACCCGGCCGCGCAGCAGCGCCGCCAGTTCCAGCAGATCGCCCAGGCCCGGGCCTTGGAATACCAAAAGCCCCTGCTTCGCAGCAGCGATCTCGGCGGCCTGGCCCTGGATCACCGGGCCCAGCCGCTGGCGGGCGAGGCCGGTCGCTACCGGCTGGAAGCCCGCCATGGACTGACGCCCTATGCCCGCTGCGGCGATGCCCTGGCCCTGCTGCTGGCCGGCCTGATGCTGTCGCTCGCCCTGGCACGCTCGCGTGAGCAGAAGATCAGCCTCGTCCGTCGTGTCCTCTTCAGCGTCCAAAGGGGTCAGATCTTGATGGCCAGCGTGGGCCTGCTGCTGATCACGGCCGGCCTGCTCTATTTCATGGTCAATACCGGCCAGACTGTGACCGAGAAGATGCGCGTCACCAATGCAGCCGATGCCGCCGCCTACAGCGCCGGGGTGGTCGAGGCGCGGGCGCTGAATGTCGACGCCTACCTGAACCGCGCCATGGTGGCCAACGAGATCGTGATCGCCCAGATGGTCAGCATGGCCTCCTGGCTGCGCTACTTCGCCAGCGCCACCGACAACATCCCCGGCACCATGGGCGACATCACCTACATGCTGCAGCCCGACTTCCAGGCACTGCAGATCTCCGCCACCTTCGCCGCCGCCAAGTACGGCGTCAGCTATCTGGGCATGACGGCCGAGGAGCTCGCCGACTATGTGGTCGACTACGGCATCGGGCCCATCATCACGGTCCACGACGCCATCGTCCAGACCCTGTCTCTGACCCAGAGCGCCATCCAGCTCAATCTGACGGCGGGCATCCGCCAGCAGCAGATCGCCAACGACCTGGTCCAGCAAATGGACCCCGGACTCAAGGCCGAGCTGATCCTGACCTCGCACGGTTTCGACAGTTTCACCAAGGCCTATTCGGGCCAGGAACGGACCCGCTTCGCCGATGTCACCAGCCGCTCTCGCGACCCCTTCACACGCGAGCGCAACTGGACAATTGACTCCGCCGACATCGTCGTTCCGCCAATTCGCCGCGACGGCGCCTTGAAGAAGCGCGGCGGCACCGAGCTGATCGGCTTCGACGAATGGCGCGCCGTTGACACGCTGGAGCTGCATGGCCGGCGCTTCGGCTGCGGCAAATTCGGCATCAGCTGGTGCGACGACATCCAGACCCCGATCGGCTGGGGCGCCGTCAATGTCAATGCCGGCGGTGGCGACGCGGGCCGAGGCCACCATGGCAATGCCTATGGCGAGAACGGTCGCACGGCGGGCATCGCCGACAGCGATATGCGCGAGCCCCTGATCTACAACTTCAGCGGCATCCCGACCAGCCGCGACCTGCGCGACCTCGACGCCAAGGCCGAGCGCAGCACCAGGCTGACCATGCTGGTGTCCAAGTCTCAGGCGGCGCTGATGACCTCGGGCGGTGCCGCCCAGGCCAAGCCGGCCGGCGCGCTGGCCTTGTTCGACGACAAGCCAGCCGGCGGCCAGCTGATGGCGCTGGCGCGGGCCGAAGTCTTCTTTGACCGCATTGCTGCGCGCGCCGATGGCAAGACCGAGATCGCCAGCCTCTACAACCCCTACTGGCGCGTCCGCCTCGTGGCACCGACCGCCGGCGACAAACTCTATGCCGCCACCAAACAAGGAGGCTTGGCCCTGCCATGAAAGCCACCCCCGCCCACACTGCAGCCCCTAGCTGGCGCCTGCTGGCCATGCTCAGCTTGCTGCTCTGGCTGCTGCCGCCTGGCCAGGCGGACGCGGCCGAAGCAATGCTCGAACTGCCGCCCGGCTTCGCGCTCGCGCCGCTGCAGAAGACCGTCACGGTCGTCTACGCACAGAGCACAGGCGAGCTGTTCAACAGCCTGAACAAGACCACGCTGGAAGCCAGCTGCCAGGCCGCCCTGGCCGTCGGCGCTGCGACCCGCATGCCGCGCTTCGCGCCAGGCAGCGAGGCGCCGCTGCAATTCGAGCTGCGCCGCTACACCAGCCTGGACGGCCAGCTCAGCGCCAGCTACAGCGACAAAGAACATGTGGAATGCGCGGAAGCGAATCTGAAAACTGAGGGGCCTTGTGCTTGCCTCTACCGCAAGGCCCGCGTGCACAGCGTCTATCTGGAGCGCCGCGAGGCCCACAGCGTGCGGCGCTGGCAGGTGGCGCTGGAATCGCGCAGCGGCCGCCGCTCGAGCGGCCCAGCCGGTGGCGCCGAGCCCTTGGCAGCACCGAGCGCACAGGCCTTGCAGACGCTGCACGGCGGCGTCATCGGCACGCGCGAGCTGGCCGGCTACCGCTGCCAGCTGCGCCGTGCCGACCGCGGCAGCAGCCGCGTCGAGACCTGCCTGCTCCTGCCGACCGCCGACCTGCCGACGGCCTTGCAAGGCCGGCAGCTGGCGCAGACCGTGTTCGAACTGCAAGCCGGCCAGAGCGGCCGACGCCTGCGCTGGCTGGACACCCGGCAGCTGCTGCCCCGCGCACAGATCGATGCCGTGGTGTTCGAGCCCCTGAGTGGCATCGCCTACCAGGAACGTCCGATCAGCGCCGGCGGAGAGCAGCCATGAGAGCCAGCTTCGTCAGACGGGCAGGTCAGTCTGGCCAGGCCACCGTGGAGTTTGCGATCGCCTGCCTGGTGCTGCTGCCCATGTTCATCGCCCTGCCCCTGCTGGGCAAGCTGCTGGACATGATGCAGGCCACCGAGAGCGCCAGCCGCTATGTGGCCTTCGAGGGAGCGGCCCGCAACAGCGCCAGCAGCTGGAAGAGCGATGCCGAGCTGTCGGCCGAGGTGCGCCGCCGATTTTTCAGCAGCTCAGGCGCCCCCATCAAGACTGGCGACACCGCCGGCGACTTCACTGCCCACCGCAACCCGATGTGGAGCGACCACGCCGGTCGGCCCTTGCTCAAAAGCTTCGAGGACGACGTCAAGGTCGACACTCAGATTCAGGGCAAGAATGCGATCGCAGCCGCCAAGTTGCATGCCGACTCACTCAAGCTGCCGGATCAGAATTGGTACCAAGGCCAGGTGACGGTGAAGATCGCCAATGTCGAAGGCTTCGCACCCTTCGACACCATCAACCTGGCCAGCACCCGCCGCACCGTGCTGCTGGCCGACGCTTGGACGGCACGCAACCTGGCCATGGTGCGCGGTCGCATCGAAGATGCCGCCCTGCTCTACCCCATCGGACAGGTGGCCGGCTTGGTCGACGCCCTGGGTCAGACGCCTACCCTGGTGTTCGACCCCGCGCTCAAAGTCGGCAATTTCGACTGGGACCTGGTGCCTTGCGACCGTTTGATCGGAGGCTGCTGAAATGATCAAGCACTTCAGCGCACTGTGCATGTTGATGGCCTCGATCCTGCTGTCACCGTCGGCAGCATATGCGGCCCAGGACGACTGGCCACGCTGGCAAGCGCCAGGTGCTGGGGTGACCCAGCTGATCAGCGAAGACATGCTCTTGAACGGCCGGCGCAGCCGCCTGCTGCGCATGGACCTGCCCGAGGGCATGGACGCGGCGCTGAAATTCTTCAAGGAACGACTGGGCCCTCAGCATGTGCTGAACCAGGTGCAGGGCGCCACCGTGCTGGCCGGGCGCGAGGGCCAGTTCTTCCACACGGTGCAGCTGCGTCAGGGACGCGGCGAGCAGGTCGTCGCCACGGTGATGAGCAGCCGGATCGAGCCGCCCCAGGGCCGCAGCAAGGTGCAGATCGACACCGAACGCCTGCTGCCGGCGGACAGCGCCTTGCTGCAGACCATGGAATCGCGCGACCAGGGGCGGCGAAGCCTCTTGCTCAGTGCCAGCAACCAGCTCGGCCTGGCGGCCAACCAGGCCCACATCCTGCAGCAACTCAAGCAATCCGGCCTGCAGCCCGTCAAGGAAGACGTCGGCGCGCAGCCAGGCTCCAGGCAGCGCGTGACCTGGCTGCAAGGACCCAAAGAAGAGGCCATGGTGAGCATCGTCGACCGCGGCGATGCGCGCCTGATCGTGATTCAAAGAACCCAGGGAGCCCTGCCATGAATCTGCCAGTTCGCCGCCTGCAGGCCGGCCAGTCCATGGTCGAGACCCTGGTGGTCGCCGCCCTGGTCACCGCCCTGCTGGCCATGCCCATCGACGGCTCCTCCTCCGTGGTCGCCTTGATGCTCGCGGCCATCAAGACGGCATTCAGCAAATTTCTTAGCGCGATCGCGCTGCCCGTTTAAGGACGTCATGAGGATCAGAGTTCAAAGAAGTTGGGTCTTGCTGCTGGTGGCCCTGGGCCTGGGCGGCATGTCGGCCTTTGGCGTGAAACGCTATATCGAGCAGCATGTGGCTGAAGTCGAGGAACGCAGCAAGGCCAAGTCCATGGTCCAGGTGCTGGTGCCCAAGAAGGATCTGGTCAAAGGGGCCATCTTGTCGGCCGAGTTGGTGGCGGTGCGCGAGGTACCCAGCGACTGGGCCCACTCCAATGCCCTGACGCCGGCGCAGTTCGATCGCATCGAAGGCCAGGCCCTGGCCTACCCGGCGGTGCGGGGCGAGATGCTGATGTGGTCCATGCTGGAGGGGCAGCGCGCGCCGTCCTTTTCGACCCGCCTGCCCAATGGCCGACGCGCCATCACCGTGCCGGTCGATGAGGTCAACTCGATCTCGGGGCTGCTGCAGCCCGGTGACCGCATCGATCTGATGGTCTCGGCCAAGAAGGACGGCAAGAGCTACCTCTTCCCCCTTTTGCAGAACGTCGCTGTGCTGGCCACAGGCGCCCAAGCGGTGCCCGACGGCAAAGAGGGTAGCAAGAGCAGCTTCTCGACCATCACCCTGGACGCGGCGCCCGAGGACGCCCGCCGCGTGCTGGCAGCCCGCGAGGTCGGCAAGCTCGCGGCCATGTTGCGAAGCCCCGGCGACAGCGTCGTGCTGCCGGCCAACCGGCAAGACGCCCTCAGCCTGCTCGGCCTGGGCGAAAACAGCAAGGAGTCCGGCATCCCGGTGCTCTACGGCGGCCGCGGCGCAGCCCAAAGCGCCGAAGCCCAGCGCGCCCTCAATGCCCTGGCCCCCAGCCGCCCTGACAACGGCAACAAGCCATGACGAACTCCGGACCGAAGCGTACGAAAGACTTGCGCGACATGCACTCGCCCCACTTCCCCTGCAAGACCCTGGCGCAGTCGCGTCGACACGCTGGCCTGAAGACCAGCCTGAACCTGAGCCTGGCCCTGGCTCTGACCCTGCCGGGCAGCCCCAGTCTGGCGCAGCCCGCCGCCGCTTCCGGCAATGGCTATGGCGAGCAGCTCAAGGCCAGCAGCCCCGGCACGGCTGGCGCAGGCAAGCCGGCCAAGCCCGGTCGCGCCAGCATCAACCCCGCCCCCTACGAGCCCATCAAGAACAGTGGCGATTCGGGCCATATGGCCGAGATCGAGATGTTCGTCGGCGAGTCGCGGGTCTTCCCCGCGCCCGGCGTGGCGCGCATCGCCGTGGGCAATGGCAGCCTGATGTCGGCCGCCGCGCTCGACGAGAAAGAGGTGATCCTGTTCGCCAATGGCGTCGGCACTTCCTCACTGTTCATTTGGAACGCGGACGGCCGCTACCAGCGCGTCAAGATCAATATTGTGCCCGGTGACACTTCGCGTTATGCACGCGAGATCGCTGCTTTCCTGTCCGGCATTCCCAATGCCAAAGCCTCGGTGGTGGGCAGCAACATCATCGTCGAGGGTGACCAGCTGTCCGACCGCGACCTGGCCAAGATCGATGAGCTGGCCAAACGCTACCCGCAGATCGTCAATTTCACCAACCGGGTCGGTTGGGAGCAGATGGTGGCCATCGACGTCAAGGTCGTCGAGTTCCCGACCAGCTTGCTGCGCGAGACCGGGCTGAAGTGGAGCGGCACCGGCGGCACCGCACTCGGCGCGGTCTGGTCGCCGATCCGGCGCGGCCAGGACGGCCCGTACCAAGTTGACATCCGCACTGGCACGGGCAACGCCCCGCCGATCACCAACCCGGACGGCGGCGCCGTGCTCATGCCCAAAGGCCTGAACATCTTGAGCGCCCTGAATATGGGACTGAACGCCCAGCTCAATCTGCTGGCCCAGGAGGGTCGCGCCAGCGTCTTGGCAGAACCGCAGCTGTCGGCGCGAAATGGCTCGCGCGCCAGCTTTGTCGCCGGCGGCGAGATCCCATATGCGGTTTCCACACGCGACGGTGTGGTGATTCAGTTCAAGACCTATGGCGTCAAGCTCAATGTGCAGCCGCGGGTCGACGCGCACGGCAATATCCGCGCCACCATCGAGTCGGAGGTCAGCAGCATTGACCGTTCGGTGTCCACCGTCGGCGGCCCGGCACTGCTGACGCGCAAGACCGAGACGGAATTCAATGTGCGTGGCGGCGAGACCATCGTGCTGTCCGGCCTGCTGCAGCGCGAGACCTCGAACGATGTGGACAAGCTGCCGGTGCTCGGCGACATCCCTGTGCTCGGTGCCCTGTTCCGCTCCAAGCGCTACCAGAACAAGGAGACGGAGCTGGTGGTCTTCGTCACCCCCAGCCTGGTCACCCCGGACTCCAGCTTCAACCGTGACCGGGTCGAGCGCACCACCGAAAGGCTGGAACAGCGCATGGGGCCCTCGCCTTATCTGAGCGATCCGCTGCAGCCGGCCACGTCCTACGACCAGCCGCGGCCGGCCGCCGCGGCCTCAGCAGCAGCCGATGCGCAAAGCGCTGCGCCGGCGCCGACGCTCATGCCGGCGCCGCCCCAGACGCCCGTCATCAGCCGCGCCGAGGAAGGCGCTCTGCTGCGGGTCAAGCTGGCGCAACAAACCTTGCGCAGCCGCCCCAGCCGCGCCGCACCCGGTCTGCTGACCCTGGAGGCCGGCGCGACGGTGACGCTCCAGCCTCTGGACCCCCAGCTCGAGGACGGGCAGCGCTGGATCCCGGTGCGGGTCGGCCAGCTGCAAGGCTGGCTGCCTGAGCAGGCCTTGGCCCCCTGGCAGCAAAGCCCCGGGCCCGGCCCTGGCGTGAAGCCGGCCACGCCCGGCCTGCCCTCGGCCAGCCGCAGCGCGGCGCCCACGCTGGGCCCGCTGCCTCAAGCTGCCCTGCTCAGCCGGGCCGCGCTTGACGCCAGCCGCAAGCCCTACCGCGTGCAGGCTGACAAGCTGGCCCTGCGCCTGACCCCCGATGTCAACGCCGGCGTCCTGACTCGGGCCTACCGCGGTGAGCGCGTCCAAGGTCTGGACCTGCCACCCCAAGGTGCCTGGGTGGCTGTGCAGCTGGAGCAAGCCGGGCCCCAGGGTCAGGTCGTGCAGCGCGGCTGGGTGCTGTCGCAATGGCTCTTGCCCGAACTGGCTCCGGCCACGCCCTGAACGGAGCCGCATCATGGGACAACTGACGATTCAAATCACCGACGGCGACGGCGAGACCCGCGAGCTACTGCTAGGCGGCAGCGAGCTTCGCATCGGCCGGGCCAAGGACAGCGAGGTGCTGCTGGCCGGCTGGCGCATCGGCCGCGCCCACGCCCGCCTGCTGGAAAGCCCGCAAGGCTGGCTGCTGGAAGACCTGGGCCAGTTCAGCGGCACCTGGGTGAACGGCTCGCGCATCGTGCGCTACGGCCCGGTCACCTTCGCCGACCAGGTGCGCATCGGCGCCTATGTGCTGCGCGTGCGCGAGCATGAGTTCGAGTCGGACGGGCGGCCGGGCCGCGAAGCGAGCTTGGCCCAAGCGGCACCGCGGCCGCTGGCTGCCGCGCCGGGCAGGAACGGCCATGCACAGGACGAAAGCCTACGCACCAAACCGCAGGCGCCGACACCCCTGCGCGCCGTGCAGGCCAGCGCGGCACCGGTCAAGGCCGCAGCAGACCAGGACTTCAGCGCCGTGCAGGCCCGCCACCCTTGGCGCAAACATGTCCACGACCAGCTGCTGGAAACCATCGACCTGCGTCGCCGCGACCTCAGCCGCATGAGCGACGCCGAGCTGCGCCTGGAGACCGAGAAGCTGGTGCGCGAAATTTTGGAACGCCTGGCCGACCTGCCGGTCGAGATCGACCGCGAGGCCTTGCGCAAAGAGGTGCTGGACGAAGCCGTCGGACTGGGGCCGCTGGAGGATTTGCTGGCCGACCCCAGCGTCAGCGAAATCATGGTCAACCGGGCCGACGAGATCTTCGTCGAGCGCCAGGGCCGGCTGCAGCGCTACCCACTGGCCTTTACCAGCGACCGCGCCGTGCTGGGCGTGATCGAGCGCATCGTTGCGCCCCTGGGGCGGCGCATCGACGAGAGTTCGCCCCTGGTCGATGCGCGACTCAAGGACGGCTCGCGGGTCAACGCCATCATCCCGCCGCTGGCGCTCAAGGGCCCGACCATCACCATCCGGAAGTTTTCGAAGAAGCGACTGACCGGCGATGACCTGGTCGGCTACGACTCGCTGTCCGACCCGATGGCGCGCTTTCTGCAGCTCTGCGTGCACCAGCGCAAAAACCTGATCGTCTCCGGCGGCACCGGCTCGGGCAAGACCACCTTGCTCAATGTGCTGTCCAACTTCATCCCGGACGGCGAACGCATCATCACCATCGAAGACGCGGCCGAGCTGCGCCTGAACCACACCCATCTGGTGTCACTGGAATCACGCCCGTCCAATGTCGAAGGACGAGGCGCGATCAGCATCCGCGATCTGGTCAAGAACTCACTGCGCATGCGGCCGGACCGCATCGTCGTCGGCGAATGCCGCGGCGGCGAGGCCCTGGACATGCTGCAGGCCATGAACACCGGCCACGAGGGCTCGCTGACCACTTTGCACGCCAACACGCCGCGCGATGCGCTGGCCCGCTTGGAGACCCTGGTGCTGATGGCGGGCATGGACCTGCCCATCAGCGCCATCCGCGACCAGATCACCTCGGCCGTGGACATCATCGTCCAGCAAACCCGCTTCGCCTGCGGCTCGCGCAAGGTGACCAGCATCACCGAGCTCTCGGGCATGGAGAACGGCAAGATCCAGCTGCAGGAGCTGTTCCGCTACGAAGCCCGAGGCTATGGTCCCGAGGGCCGGGTCTTGGGTGACTTCGTCGGCTGCGACGCGGTGCCGACCTTCTTCGACCAGCTGCGCGAGCAGGGCGTGGAGTTCGACCTCAGCTTGTTCAACCGCAGGGCCGCCGCATGAGCGCCGGCGAACTCGGTGCGGGCATGAGCACCAGCACCATGGCCAGCGTGGTGGCGGTGATGGTGGCCCTGGCCATCGTCATCCTGGTCTGGTCGGTGGTGGACATCGCCTCGAACGGCATGGCGCGTTACCGCCGCCTGTTCACCGAACGCGCCCATGTGGGCCTGAGCGAGCTGTTCCTGTTCATCGACCCGGCACGCCTGTTCGTGCTCAATATCGCCCTGATCCTGCTGCTCAGCGCCCTGACCTGGGGGCTGACGCGCGACCCGGTGACGCCGCTGGGTGTGGCCTTGCTGACAGCCTGGATGCCGCGTTTCACCCTGCGCTGGCTGCGCCAACGGCGCGTCCAGAAGCTCGAACAGCAGCTGCCCGATGCGCTGCTGATGCTGGCCGGCGCGCTCAAGGCCGGGGTCAGCTTGTCGCAAGGCATTCAGCAACTGGTGCGTGAGGCCCTGCCACCGATTTCGCAGGAATTCGACCTGCTGCTGCGCGAGCAGCGCCTGGGCGTCAGCATGGACGCCGCGCTGGACAACCTGAACCAGCGCGTGCCCCTGCAATCGATCACCCTGACTGTGTCCGCCATGCGCATCGCCAGCGAGACCGGCGGCCAGCTGGCCGAGACTTTGGAGCGCGCCGCGCAGACCCTGCGCCAGAAGCTGGCCATGGAAGACAAGATCCGCTCCCTGACCGCCCAGGGCAAGCTGCAAGCCTGGGTGGTGGGCGCCCTGCCCCTGCTGCTGATGTTCGCGCTCAACAAGCTCGAGCCAGCCGCCATGCATCTGCTGTTCAGCACCCCCACGGGCTGGGCCACGCTGGTGGTGATCGCCCTGCTGGAGTTTTTTGGCGTGCTGGTGATCCGCAAGATCGTCGCCATTGATGTCTGAGCCCCGCCACCATGGATGATCTGAAATTCTGGATTCCCCTGCTCTGCGCCCTGGGCCTGGGCTTGTCGATCTTCCTGCTCGCGCATGCGATCGGTCGGGCCATCGATGCCGTGCCCAACGAGGACCGCAGCTACCGTGATGCACCGCCGCGCTTCTTCCTGCTGATCTGGTGGCCGCTGCGCTGGCTGGCCTACTACCTGGGGCCGGTGCTGCCGCTGAACCTGCGCCAGCGGGTGCTGGTGAAGCTGCGCCTGGCCGGCCTGGACTACGCGCTGGCGCCCGAGCAGTTCATCGCCGGGCAGCTGCTGGGCGCGGCCGGCGCAGCGGGCCTGGCCGTCTGGCTGATCGGTAACCTGCATCTGCCCCTGGGGCCCTGGCCTCTGCTGGCCGGCGCTTGCGCCTACCTGATGCCAGGCATCTGGCTGCGCGACCGCATCCTGCTGCGCCGCCGCGACACGCTCAAGACCCTGCCCTTCATGCTGGACATCATCACCCTGTGCGTGGAGGCCGGCCTCAACCTCAGCGGTGCCTTGGCGCAAGCGGTGGCCAAGGGCCCGGCGGGCCCGCTGCGCGACGAGTTCTCGCGCGTGCTGCGCGATGTGCGCGCCGGCCGGCCACGCCTGGATGCGCTGCGCACACTGGGCGATCGCATGAACGAGCCGGCCATCAGCAACTTCGTGGCCGCCCTGATCCAGGCCGAACGCATGGGCATGAACCTCGGGCCCATCCTGCGCGCTCAGTCGGAGCAGCGTCGCAACGAGCGCTTCGCGCGCGCCGAAAAGCTGGCCATGGAAGCGCCGGTCAAGCTGCTGTTTCCGCTGATCGCCTTCATCTTCCCCTGCACCTTTGTCGTCCTCGGTTTCCCGATCGCGATGAAGTTCATCCATATGGGGCTGTGATGGGCTCAACGCACTTGCGCGTGCACCGCGCTGAACGTTTCAGCGAGCGCCTGCTGGGCCTGCTGGCCCGCCCTCGCCTGAGGCCGGGCGAAGCCCTGGCCCTGGCGCCCTGCGCCGCCGTCCACACCTGTTTCATGGCCTACGCCATCGATTTGCTGTACCTCGACGCCGAGGACCGCGTGATCAAGCGCGTGGAGGCCCTGGCGCCCTGGCGCGCGAGTGCCTGCCCGGGCGCCCGCACCACGCTTGAGCTGGCCGCCGGCGAGGCCGTCCGCCTGGGCCTGGGCCCCGGCAGCCGGATCGACTGGCGCCGGCCGCCCTCGTCCGAATTCACAAACACCTCAGGGAACCCCCAATGAAACCGAACACCCGCGCTCACGGCGCCTGCCTGGCTCTGCCATTGAGTGCACTGCTGCTGGCCTGCGGCGGAGGCGGCGGCGCCGACAGCGCCACGCCGGCCACGCCCGTGCCACCGCCGGTGGCCGTCGATCCCTTCCAGGGCACGGCCTACCTCAAGGTCAGCGAAACCTCGCGCTATCAAAACAAGAGCTACGGCATGGAGCGCAGCATCCACCAGCTCATGGTCGACCAGTGCAACGCCCTGCGCCGCGGGCACTACGACTTGCCCCCTCAGCAGCCCGAGGAGGCCGTGATGGCGGGCCTGGACACCCAGATCACCGAGCGCTACTTCGACACCGACAAGGCCGCCACCTACACCAGCGGCTATGTGCTGGCCTGGCCCGATCTGGAACGCTGGACGGCCGAGTTCAGCCGCAACAACAGCGTACCGGCCGTGCCGCCCGACTGCTCGGTCTACCGCAAAGTGCCCATCCAAACCGGCTGGCTCTGGCGCGACGGCGTGCGCTACGAGCTGCGTTTCAAGGACAGCAAGGCCTTGGGCAACCGCAGCAGCAGCACGCTCAGCCGGACCACGCTGGCCACGGCCGAACAGGTCAATGCCATGCCCAGCACCACCATCATGGGCGAGCGTTGCCACAAGCCGCAGGTCCCGCTGGAGGGTGTGGTCACCGGCGAGTCCTGCCTCTGGGACCGCTACCCCATGGTCGCCTACCTGAACTGGCCCTGGAGCCTGAGCGGCAAGACCACCCTGGGCAACGGTGACCAGGCCATCGAGCGCCAACTCACGGTGCTGGCCCTGGAGCGCGGCAAGG
Organism: Kinneretia sp. DJ1R-11; assembly: GCF_025717595.1. Classification (NCBI taxonomy): domain Bacteria; kingdom Pseudomonadati; phylum Pseudomonadota; class Betaproteobacteria; order Burkholderiales; family Sphaerotilaceae; genus Roseateles; species Kinneretia sp. DJ1R-11. The sequence goes on along the minus strand of NZ_JAJIRR010000010.1, from coordinate 1,092 downwards.
TGCTCGATGCCGCCAAGCTGGCCTTGCCGGCCGGGTTTGCCGTCACCCTGCCATGAGCCAGTGGCCGTCCCACCTGACGGCGCCGCAAGCGCGGGGCCAGCGCGGGGCCAGCATCGTCGAGACCATGTTGGTGTTGCCGACCCTGCTGTTTCTGGTGCTGGCGATCTGGCAGGCCGCCTTGGGCTACCACGCCAAGACCAGCCTGAACTACGCCGCCTTCGAGGCGGCCCGGGCCGGCTCGGTGGCCAACGCCAAGCTCGCCAGCATCCACGCTGCTTTTCAGAAAGCCATGCTGCCCTATTACGGCGGCGGCCGCACCCTGGCCGAGCTGGCCGACACGGCCGTGAAGGCGGCCAAGGACCTGGACGCGGCCGGCCTGCGCATCGAAATCATCTCGCCCACGCCGGAGAGCTTCAGCGACTACAACAGCCCGGCCCTGCAGGCGGCGCTGCAGACCGGCGAGCCGGTGCTGCCCAATGTCGGGCTGGACGAGCTGAGCTGCCCGCGCGACGTGCCGGCCTGCAAGAGCGACCCCAAGACCAATGCCAGCGGCCAGACCTTGCTGGACGCCAATCTGCTGAAACTGCGCGTCACCTACGGCATCCCGCCGTCCAAGCAGATGCCCATGCTGGGCAAGTTCTACACCTGGGCACTGGGCAAGCTGGGCGCGGCCGGCGGCGACGCCTTCAAGCAGGCTTTGATCAAGGCCGGACGCATCCCGGTCGTGTCCCATGCCGTGGTGCGCATGCAGAGCGACGCCATCCGCAACAGCGCCATGGTCAGCTCGCCCGGCGCGGGCAATGGAGGTTCACCCACCGACCCAGGCCCCGGCCCCATTGAACCGCCCCTGCCGACCTGCCCCTGGTGGGACCCGACTTGCTCGATCTGCACGGAAGGCTCGGGCCACGGCGCTTGCGAGATTCCGCCCGAGACCTGCCCCGGCGGCTGAGACGCCGCTACAACCATGAAGCACGCCCGCGCACTCCACCGACTTCTGCTGACCGCCATCCTGAGCAGCCTGCTCGGCCTGCTGGCCCCGGCCGCCCAGGCACAGCTCTTCCCACCCGGTGGCGGAGGCGGCAGCTGCGACCC